>CANHZI010000143.1 GCA_947464955.1 Oxalobacteraceae bacterium | reverse complement strand
GGGATCGAGCGTGAATACGCTGTGCGTACTTTGGGTGAATTGGAAGAAGGTATGCGCCAGAAGTTATTGGCTGGTGTTGAACTTGAAGATGGTTTGGCGCAATTCTCCAAAATTTCCGATGGTGGTGGCGAAGGGGTGAATAAGTGGTACCGCGTGATTATTGGTGAAGGCCGTAATCGCGAGGTGCGTCGTATGTTCGAGGCGGTCGGTTTGACGGTGTCGCGTTTGATTCGTACGCGTTATGGCGTCATGACTTTGCCTTCTGGCCTCAAGCGCGGTCGTTGGGATGAGTTGGGTGAAGATGCGGTTCGTAGCTTGATGAAAATTAGCGGTTTGGAAAAAGCGGCTGGCGAAAAGACAGAAAAAACCTTCTCCAAGCCGAATGGTAATCGCGTTCAAGGTAAAGCGCCGCGTAACGTCAATCCGTTTGATGCACCAGTGCAAAGAAGTTTTGAGCCTACCGTGCGTGGTGGTTTTGCTAATCCGCAAAATGGTAAGCCTGGTCGTGATGCTGGAAAGCCTAATAAAAATAACAAGAGCCGTAGCCGTCAGCCAGATCCTTTGCAAACAGCCTTGGGTTTCCCAACGCAAGAACGTCGTGGCAATAATGGCCGTGGTCCGACAGTTCGTGGCAGCGGACAGGCTTTGGGGCAGGCGATTGCCGCTCGACGCCGTTCGCGTGGAGCCTAGTTGTTTTGATTAAATCGGGGTGACATCGCGCTTGATGTTGATGTCGCCCTGCATTGTTATCGGTTTAATACGGCTGAAGGCTGTTGCTTAGCGAAGTTTTTCAGTCTTATTTTGTTTGCCTGTCATTGCGATTGAGTAATTAATCGTTTATAATCTTAGAGTTAGCAGATTTTTCCTAATGTTCATTTTTAATGAGCTTTGGGCGCTAAGAAGATGGGCTAGTGCCCATTTTTTTTTGCTAAATCGCAATATGCTTGCCTCATTAAGCTGGCAGTATCTGCGATGAACCCAAATCGGGAATCTGTGTTTTTGGAGAAGCGTCTTGCAGTTGTTGGATTTAATTGAAAAGACTGTCAATGGAACTGGCTATGATCTGGTCGACTTCGAGCGAGCAGAACGTGGTCTATTGCGCGTTTACATCGATCTTTTGCCTGAAGATGTTGAGGAAAAAGGTCATGTAACAGTTGAGGATTGTGCGAAAGTCAGCCATCAATTGTCGCATGTGTTGACGGTGGAAGAAGTGAACTACGAACGCTTAGAAATTTCCTCACCTGGGCTCGATCGCCCATTGAAGAAATTGGCTGATTTCACGCGCTTTGTGGGTGAAAAAGCGTCGGTGAAGTTACGCTTGCCTATGCCAGGTATGGCAAATCGCAAGACGTTTGAAGGTGTATTGCATGAGCCAGAAGGGGAAACTCTGAAGCTCGAGTTTGAAACGAAAGATGGCGCGGCGATGCTTGAGTTTACGCTCGCTGATTTAGATAAGGCACGCTTAGTGCCGCAAGTGGATTTTAGGAGTCGCAAAGCATGAGTCGCGAAGTTTTATTATTGGTTGATGTGCTGGCGCGCGAAAAAAACGTCGATGAAGATATCGTTTTTGGAGCGTTGGAACATGCTTTGGCAACGGCTACCAAAAAACGTTATGAAGGTGAAGTCGATATTCGCGTAGAAATCGATCGTGATACGGGTGAGTATCGCACTTTCCGTCGTTGGCATGTTGTGGCTGATGAGGCTGGTTTGCAATTGCCAGATCAAGAAATTTTGCATTTCGAAGCGGTTGAGCAATACGCCGATATCGAAGTGGATGAATACATCGAAGAGCCGATTGAGTCTGTAGAACTCGGTCGCCGTTTCGCACAAGATACCAAACAAATCGTCTTGCAACGTATTCGCGATGCAGAACGTGAGCAAATTTTGGCTGAGTTCTTGGAGCGCGGTGATTCCCTAGTGATGGGCACGATCAAGCGTATGGAACGCGGTGAGGCTGTAGTCGAGTCTGGTCGTATCGAGGCACGTTTGCCACGCGACCAAATGATCCCAAAAGAAAATTTGCGAGTAGGCGATCGCGTTCGTGCATACATCTTGCGTATCGATCGCAATGCGCGCGGCCCACAAGTTATTTTGTCCCGCACAGCGCCAGAGTTCATCATGAAATTGTTTGAACTCGAAGTGCCAGAAATCGAACAAGGTTCTTTGGTGATTAAGTCTGCAGCACGTGACCCTGGTGTTCGCGCTAAGATCGCTGTACACACAGATGACAAACGTATTGATCCTATCGGTACTTGCGTAGGTATGCGTGGTTCACGCGTACAAGCTGTGACTGGCGAACTTGGTGGTGAACGTGTTGATATCGTATTGTGGTCTGAAGACCCAGCACAATTCGTGATCGGTGCATTAGCTCCAGCGAATGTTTCTTCCATCATGGTTGATGAAGAAAAACATGCAATGGACGTCGTCGTTGATGACGAAAACTTGGCGATTGCGATTGGCCGTAGCGGTCAGAACGTGCGCTTGGCAGCAGAATTGACTGGCTGGCAAATCAACATCATGACTGCCGAAGAGTCCGCCAATAAAGCAGAGCAAGAAACTGCAGGTATCCGCAGCTTGTTCATGGA
The DNA here is from genome assembly GCA_947464955.1 of Oxalobacteraceae bacterium. GTDB lineage: Bacteria > Pseudomonadota > Gammaproteobacteria > Burkholderiales > Burkholderiaceae_D > Undibacterium. The sequence continues at coordinate 9,397 of CANHZI010000143.1, read as the reverse complement.
GAAACTCGACGTTGATCAAGAAGTTGCAGATATCTTGGTGGATGAAGGCTTCTCTAGCCTTGAAGAAATCGCTTACGTTCCAATTAGTGAAATGTTGGAAATCGAAGCGTTGGATGAAGATACCGTTAATGAGTTGCGTAATCGTGCCCGTGATGCACTTTTGACTGAAGCGATTGCTTCTGAAGAAGGTGTTGAAGGCGTGGAAGACGCACTGATTAATTTGGATGGTATGAGCCGTGCAATAGCAGGTAAATTGGGCTTGGCTGGTATTAAGACCCTCGCTGCTTTCGGTGGCTTGGCCTACGATGAATTTGGCGCGATTTTGGCACTGTCTACCGACCGTGCACGCCAATTAATTGATAGTGCATTTGACGATGTGACTGATGATGAGATGAAACTCATCGACGCTAAATATGATGAACATGCTAAAGCCTTATTGGAAAAAGCATGGAAACTCGTTGAAGCAAAATAATCACGAGTAAACAACTTATTTAAGCGCTGGTTGAATCCAACGAAGTCAACATCAAGCGCAAACAGAAAAAGAGGACTGAATGGCGAGTAATAACGTAGCTCAATTTGCCACCGAGCTGAAAATGCAAGCGGAAGCATTGCTAGCGCAATTGCAGGCCGCCGGCGTCAATAAAGCATCGGCGTCCGACAGTTTGTCGAAAGAAGATAAAGACAAATTATTGGAGCACTTACGTCGTTCCCACGGCGTGGCTCCTGATGTCGAGAAGAAAAAAATCACTTTGACTCGTAAGGAAACGACCGAGATCAAGCAGGCGGATGCCACTGGTAAAACACGTACTGTGCAGGTCGAAGTGCGTAAAAAACGCACCTTCGTCAAGCGCGATGATGCGGCACCAGAGGAAAACGTCAAAGCGGCACCAGCGATTGATCCAGTTGAAATGGCACGTCGCGAAGCAGAAGCGCAAGCTGAAGCTGAATTAGCAGCGCGCCGCGAAGCCGAGCTCAAAGAGAAGCAAGAACAATTAGCGAAACTCGAAGCTGAGAAAGAAGCAGAAGCAAAAGCAGCGCGCGAAGCCGAATTGGCAGCAGCAGCGCAAGCAAAAGCTGAAGCAGAAAAAGCAAAGCAAGCGGAAGAAAAACGTGCCAAGGCAAAAACGCCAGCGGCTGCGGTTGACAATGCTGCCGAGGAAGAAGCGAAACGTGTAGCAGCTGAAACAGCGAAGAAAAAAGCGACTGAAGAGGCGAAAGAAGCAGCTGCTCGTGCAGCAAGCGCTGAAAACGCACGTAAGAAAGTGGCTGACGAAGTTGCGCAAATCAAAGAAATGATGAGCGCGGCACGCAAACCAAAACCAGTGGAAGCACCAGCACCATCCAAAGTGGCTGAAGGTACTTTGCACAAACCAGCCGATAAGAAAGTGGGCGATAAAAAACCTGCTGGCGATAAGAAAGATGCTAAGCCTGCAGTTGCAGCTCCAAGTGCAGATAAGAAATCGATCAAGTCCGCAAACGTGTCTTCAACATGGCAAGAAGATGCTGCGAAAAAACGCAGCGGTGGTTTGAAAACGCGCGGAGCGGCACCAGTTGGTCGTGAAGGTTGGAAGAGTGGTCCTAAAGGCCGCCGTAATCAACATCATGATGAACGCGAATCTAATTTCCAAGTGCCAGTTGAGGCAGTGGTAAAAGATGTCTACGTGCCAGAAACACTGACAGTGGCTGAATTGGCGCATAAGATGTCTGTGAAAGCATCTGAAGTGATTAAGCATTTGATGAAATTAGGTCAAATGTGCACGATTAACCAAGTTCTCGATCAAGAAACAGCGATGATTCTGGTTGAAGAAATGGGCCACAAAGCGTTTGCTGCGAAGATCGATGATCCAGAAGCGATGCTGACAGACGTTGCTGAACATGCTGATTATGAATCTTCACCACGTGCACCAGTTGTGACGGTGATGGGTCACGTCGATCACGGTAAAACATCTTTGCTCGACTATATTCGTCGCGCCAAAGTGGCTTCCGGTGAAGCCGGTGGTATTACGCAGCACATCGGTGCATACCACGTTGAAACACCACGTGGCATGATCACTTTCTTGGATACGCCAGGTCACGAAGCCTTTACGGCGATGCGTGCTCGTGGTGCGAAGGCAACTGATATTGTTATTCTTGTCGTGGCAGCGGATGACGGCGTGATGCCGCAAACCAAGGAAGCGATTGCGCATGCGAAAGCAGCTGGTGTTCCTTTGGTGGTTGCAATCAATAAGATCGATAAACCATCTGCGAATGCAGACCGCGTGACACAAGAATTGATCGCTGAAGGCGTTGTACCAGAAGAATACGGTGGTGATTCACCATTCGTGCCAGTCTCTGCGAAGACAGGTCAAGGTATTGATTCCTTGCTCGAGAACGTCTTATTGCAAGCTGAAGTGTTGGAATTGAAAGCACCAATCGATGCACCTGCAAAGGGCTTGGTTGTTGAGTCTCGCTTGGATAAAGGCCGCGGTACAGTGGCGACGATCTTGGTTCAATCCGGTACATTGAAACGTGGTGACGTGGTATTGGCGGGTTCATCTTATGGTCGCGTTCGTGCGATGTTGGATGAAAACGGTAAGAATATTAACGAAGCGGGTCCATCTATCCCAGTTGAAATCCAAGGTCTGACAGAAGTGCCAGCCGCGGGTGAAGAAGTGATGGTGATGGTAGATGAGCGCAAAGCACGTGAAATCGCTCTGTTCCGTCAAGGTAAATTCCGTGACGTTAAATTGGCGAAGCAGCAAGCAGCGAAGCTCGAGAACATGTTCGAAAACATGGGCGAAGGCGAACTCAAAAACTTGCCTATCATCGTCAAAACCGACGTTCAAGGTTCGCAAGAAGCTTTGGTTCAATCTTTGGTCAAATTGTCCAACAACGAAGTTCGCGTACAGGTTGTGCATGCAGCGGTCGGTGGTATTTCCGAATCCGACGTCAACTTGGCGGTGGCTTCGAAAGCGGTCATCATCGGCTTTAACACACGTGCAGATGCCTCTGCACGTAAGTTGGCGGAAACCAATGGCGTGGACATTCGCTACTACAACATCATTTACGATGCGGTAGATGAAGTGAAGGCTGCTTTGTCTGGTATGTTGGCACCAGAAAAACGCGAAACAGTGATCGGTATGGTCGAGATTCGTCAGGTATTTACGGTCTCCAAAGTCGGTTCTATCGCGGGTTGCTTGGTCACCGAAGGTATGGTCAAACGTACGTCTTCAGTCCGTTTGTTGCGCAACAACGTAGTGACATGGTCTGGCGAACTCGATTCGCTCAAACGTTACAAAGACGATGCAAAAGAAGTTCGTGCAGGTATGGAGTGCGGTCTCTCACTCAAAGCCTACAACGATATTCAAGTCGGAGACTTCCTCGAAGTCTTCGAGATCCAAGAAATTGCTCGTACTCTGTAATGAAGTAAAAAAGAGGAAGCGCGAGCTTCCTCTTTCATTTTGACGGTAGCGAAAACCTTTCGTTTTCTGTTGCCGAACTTAAAGCCTCGATCGAACGGGGTGATGATGTAAGTAGAAGGTTTTGTTAGTTCTTATGGCTAAAAATAGTAAATCCATCCCGGCCCGCGGCTTGCGCGTTGCGGATCAAATTCAACGCGATCTGTCTGAAATCATTTGGGCTGAACTCAAAGATCCACGCGTTGGCATGATCACACTGACTGAAGTGCAACTGACGCCTGATTATGCTCATGCAAAAGTGTATTTCACGACATTGGCAGATGAGCCAGCAGCGATCAAACTGACGCAAGAAGGTTTGAACAAGGCAGCAGGTTTTCTGCGTAATCAACTCGGTTTGAAGTTGCGTATCCACACTTTGCCGCAACTGCACTTTGTCCACGATACTTCGACGATGCGTGGCATGGCGATGTCGAAATTGATCGATGAAGCGAATGCGACGCGTGCTAAAGATAGCGACATCGACGAAGATGATCACCGCGACGATAAAGAAAAGAGCGAAGATTAATTTCTTCCTTGGGTTGAGATATTGAAAGGCGCAGAGAAAATAGCCAAATACTCTGCGTCTTTTGCTTTTGCGCACCAATATTTGTTATGAGTTTGAACAAGAACCAATGAACCAAGTCATCAAGAAAAAAACACGCCTCCCGATCAACGGCGTACTGTTATTGGATAAACCTGTGGGTTGGTCGAGCAATGATGCCTTGATCAAAGCGAAACGTTTGTTGAATGCAATCAAAGCCGGGCATACCGGCACGCTCGATCCATTCGCTACCGGTTTGTTACCTTTGTGTTTTGGTGAAGCGACGAAATTTTCTGCCGACTTATTGGATGCGGATAAGACGTATCAAACCGTTGTGCATCTCGGTCAGCGCACTAATACAGGTGACACCGAAGGCGAAGTCATAGAGCATAAAGACGTGAATGTCAGCCTAGAACAGATTCAACAAGTGTTGGCCCAATTTCGTGGTGACATCATGCAAGTGCCGCCTATGTATTCAGCCTTGAAGCGTGACGGGAAAGCCTTGTATGAATATGCACGTGAAGGCATTACCTTGGAGCGTGAAGCGCGCCCGGTGACCATACATCTACTCGAGTTTGTCAGTTATGAAGCGCCATTCTTAACACTGAACGTGCGCTGCAGTAAGGGCACTTATATTCGCGTGCTCGGTGAAGATATCGGTGAAGCACTTGGTTGTGGTGCTCATCTGAACGCGCTTCGTCGTACACAAGTGGGCCATTTGATTCTAGAAAACACCGTCACGCTTGATCAATTGATCGCAATGGAGGAGGCGCAGCGGCTCGAGCTTCTAGCACCCGTCGATGCTCTTTTATCGAGTTTTCCTGAAGTTAGTTTGAATGCAGATCTCGCCAAGCGTTTCCTACAAGGACAGCGAATTTCTCTGGATAAAGAAGCGGTTGCTCATCCGCAGCAACTTGGACGTGTGCGCGTCTACAAAGTGACGCCCGATAGTGATGCGAAATATCTGCTGGGGTCAGCGCAGTTGCAAGAGTATGGAGTTCTCGCACCCGAGCGTTTGATTTCGACGGTTGATCAAAATCAGGCCTAAACTAAACTCAAACTGAACTTTAATTCAGCTAAATCAAGGCTGCAGATTAGCTTCGTGCATTGCGAGTAGTGGCGTAGAATATGGAAGTTCACTTTGACGAAAGCTCGCCATGTTCCAAGACATTATTCAATTTTGGTTTGAAGAAATCGATAGCAAGAAATGGTGGAGTGTCGATCCTGAATTCGATCAACTGATACAGCAGCGTTTTCATAGCGTGATGTTGCAGGCAGCCGCTGGCGAACTCTACCATTGGCGTACCGATGATCATGGTCGTTTAGCAGAAATCATCGTCCTAGATCAGTTCTCACGCAATGTGTATCGCCATACGCCGCAAGCATTTTCCCAAGATGCGATGGCCTTAGTGCTTGCGCAAGAAGCGATTCGAGCACAGGCAGATCAAGGCTTAACGCCGATCGAAAGAAACTTTCTGTACATGCCCTTCATGCATAGTGAGTCTTGTGCTATTCACGCTTATGCCGAGAAACTATTCCATGAACACGCGCCCAAAGGGAATTACGAATTTGAATTGAAGCATAAAGCGATTATCGATCGCTTTGGTCGCTACCCGCATCGCAATACCATCTTGGGGCGCGAATCGACCGCCGAAGAAATTGAATTTCTAAAACAAGATGGTTTGAGTTTTTAGGTTTTTCTGCTTTGCACGCTAGGAGAGATTGATGATGCATTCCAAACTTCGACAAATCGGTGTGGCAATCGCTTTGATTGCCATGGGTAGCGCAGGCACTTTACTCGCACAAGCCCTCAATGATTCACCGCAGCGCCAGGAAAAACAGAGAGTTGAGTTACAAGGCCCGAACGGTATTCCCACCGGTATGGAAGTGATTGCTTCGGTGGCGGAATACAAACCAGGTGAGGGCATCGATCTACATCTGCACCACGGCATAGAAGCGCTGTATGTGGTGCAAGGTGCGCAAATTCAAGTGGCAGGAAAAGAACCGCAGACGCTGCCGACTGGTGCCAGCCTCATGAATTTACGTATGGTGCAGCACGGTGGGTTCAAAGTCATTGGCGATACACCCTTGAAGTTATTCACGGTGCATATCGTGGACAAGAGTAAGCCTCTTTACGATAAGTCTGCGGGGCTCGCCGGAACGAAGTAAGTGAAGCTTGGTTTATTAATACGATTTGTGTAGGATGCGGTTTCTCCTATTCGAATTTCACTTCATGTCTTCCAGCAAAGTATCAAGCGACCCAGCAAGCCATGCATTCATTCCAGCACAGGCTAATTCAAGCCAACGTAACTTCGGCATCGACCTGTTGCGCGGGTTTTCCATTTTATTCGTCGTTATTCATCACCTCGCCATGAGTTTTCGCCTGCCTTTGCAACCGAGCTTGGCTGGCGAGTTCTTGAGTAAGCGCATCATCAACGGTATTAGCTTTAATGGCTATGAATCCGTCTTCCTATTTTTTGTCTTGTCTGGTTTTCTGATCACGCAACGCTGTCTACAGAACTATGGTGAACTGAGTTCGATTAAATGGCGCCAGTTTTATCGCCAACGCTTTAGTCGGATCTTTCCACTGCTTGCACTTTTACTCCTCGTATTGAGCCTTATGCATTTACTTGGCGTGGACGGCTATGTGGTACAGGAGAAAGGGCAGACATTGGGGCGAGCCTTATTGTCTGCGTTGGGCCTGCATTTGAATTGGTATGAAGGACAAACAACATGGTTGCCAGCCGCTTGGGATGTCTTGTGGTCTTTGTCGATTGAGGAAGTTTTCTATCTCACGTTTCCATTAATGTGCATTTTCTTGCCGAGGCGCTGGTTGGTCGTCGCTTTGTTGATCTTGGCATTCTCGTTGCCTTGGACGCGTGAAGCGATCATTGGTAACGAAATCTGGAAAGAAAAAGCCTATTTGCCCGGCATGTCGGCCATTGCTTTCGGTGTATTGACGGCGTTATTGGCACAGGTCTGGAAAACTAGTGAACAGTTTGCGCGTGCTATTGCTGTATTGGGCGGCATAGGCCTGATCGCGATTTATTTCTTTGGCAGCGAAGTATGGAAAGTGATTCATGGCTACAGCATGTTGCTCTTGTGCTTATCCGCTTGTCTTTTAGTGTTCGCCGCGCAGCGTCTTGCACCTCGCCCACGTTGGGGTTGGCAATGGTTGGCGAAGATGGGCTATTTGAGCTATGAAATCTACTTGAGCCATATGTTCATCGTCTTAAGTGTATGCACGGCATATCGTACTTACTTTGGTGAGAATATGCGTTGGACATTTGTCGTGTATGTGCCTGTGGTTGTGGCGTGCTTGTTGTTTGGTGTTTTCCTTGAACGCTGGGTTAGTAAGCCTGCTATGCAGTATTTGCGTTCGAAATTATTGAAATAACGCGCAAGTCACTAAGCTTGAATTTGAGGAGAGAATTAATGCGCACCAGTTGGTTATTGATACTGTTGGTTTTGCCGAGTCTGATCGGTAGCGTGCTCTTGATGCATTTGGCTGGGGTAGGGCAATCATTACTAATACAGCAGATAGCATTGGCTTTGCTCGGTCTGACCTGCGTGCTATGGATAGACAATGTGCGCCGAAATCAAGACGCGGACAAATCTTTGACGATACCACGGCAAATCCGCAATTCAATTTTGATACTCGTATCGCTGCTGATCGGCTTGGCCGCTTGTTTCGCGTTCTCTGAAGCCGGGAATCCAAGTCGCTGGATCAAGCTTGGCGGCATTCGCTTGTACTTCTCAGCTGCCGTTTTGCCTTTGGCTTTATACGTGTTTGCTAGACTTCATTGGCGTTTGGGGTTTTCTGGAATTGGAAGCTTAGCGCTCTTTAGTGTCTTCGTATTGCTTCTCGCTGAGCAACCCGATCTATCGCAAGTGCTTGCTTTTACGCTTGCTGCGATTTTCATCGTTTGGCATGGTGCTGATAGCCTCTTTTTGAAAATCGGCGGTAGTGCAGTTTGGGCTGTACTGTGTTATTGGTGTTGGCAACAAGCCGATCCACTCCAACCAGTGTCTTACGTTGAAGGTGTGATTCAACTTGCAGCGAGTGCAGGCCGCATAGCAATGATCGCGGCCATCATCAGCGTCGCTTTACTGCCTGTAGGACTATTCTTCGTTGGCATCAAACGCAGCATGCCTGAATTGATACCAATCGCTTTGTACTACATCGTCATCATGATCTGCGCCTACCGTGGTTTGACGCCTATGCCTTTATTGGGATTTGGTGCGGGGCCGGTGTTGGGGTATTTTGCGGTTTTGGCTTTGTGGCGGAATACTTGAGATGGGAAATGGTTTCGCTTTAATAATGTTATTTGCCGAAGCTGAGATTTTTCGTAGGGCGGGTGCAACCCGCGCCGCCAGAGCTTTCAGAATAATGTGATGATGAATTAGGCAGAGAAAATTTATTTGAACGATAAATCGTTATGAGATATCACAGCGCGGGTTGCACCCGCCCTACATGGCTTATTTATTGCTCAGGTTATTTTGAAGTATGCAGAATTTTAAAGTGAATGATCCTAATGTCTGGGTATTCGAGTTTGGGTTACAAGGGGATCCAGACGGAGCCGTCCCTCGAGACAAAGCGGAGCAATTGATGTCGACCATAATTCAATGGGCGGAGGCGAATAATCTGCTTGTGGGAGGAGGTTTTAGAGCCCCGACTGAATTGGAAAATACCCCTTGTGGTGAAGATTATCCAGCTCATTTACTGTATCCGTTATTACCTGAGGATGATGAAACGCTGTAAGGTCTAATCCTTGATCTTTGTAGGGCGGGTGCAACCCGCGCCGCCAGAGCTTTCAGAATAATGCGACGATGAGTTAGGCAGAGAAAATTTATTTGAACGATAAATCGTTAAGAGATATCACAGCGCGGGTTGCACACGCCCGACGGGGCTGCGCGACGGAATACTTGAGAGGGGAAATGGTTTCGCTTTAACAGTGTTAATTGTCGAAGCTGAGATTTTGTGTAGGACGGGTGCAACCCGCGCCGCCAGAACTTTCAGAATAATGCGATGATGAGTTAGGCAGAGAGAATTTATTTGAACGATAAATCGTTAAGAGATATTACAGCGCGGGTTGCACCCGCCCTACGGGGCTAGCAATCAGGCGATCAATTCGAATACAATCCCCTTAAATAATCCACTCGCAGTCGGTTCAGCCCAACAAGGTATATCCGCCGCAATGATCGCGGATTCTTATTTTGCGTTTCCAGTGCGGCGGATAAACGCTATTCGTTAGGTGTATTGCAGCATGAACTGTATTAGTTCAGACTCGATCTGACACATCGACTTGAAAAGATGAGAGTTACCGGTTTAGATATGGGTGTCGAATCCTACTAAACCAAAGAAAGGTAACTCTCATGCTACATACTAACAACCCTATCATCAAACATAAAGCCGGTT
>CANHZI010000142.1 GCA_947464955.1 Oxalobacteraceae bacterium | reverse complement strand
GCCGCACGTGCTCGCGAAGCGGTGTTTTCGCATGACGATCGTTACGTCTACGCGTTCGTTGATAGCACGGGCGAAAACGAAATCTGGCGCTTTGCCACCAATGGTAGCGGCAAAGGCGAGCAACTGACCAAGGACGGCAGCACGCATCGTCTCAATATTTTCCCTTCACCCGATGGTAAATACTTGGCGCATACTGATAAACGAGGCCGCCTCTGGTTATTAGACTTAGCGACACGCACGAATGTGGTCATCGACGACGCCAGCAAACAAGGATATGGCAATCACGGTGACATCATCTGGTCTGCCGATAGCAAAACCATCGCCCTCACCCGCGCCAATAGCTCGCAAGGACGCGAACAAATTGGCTTGTACGATCTCGATAGTAAGCAATTGCGTTTTGTAACGAGCGACCGCTATGAGTCTGAGTCTCCGGTATTTTCAGCGGATGGTCGTTGGTTGTATTTCCTGTCTAACCGCAATTTCCAACCCGGGATTGGCGCGCCATGGGGTGACCGCAATATGGGTACCTATTTCGACAAGCGTACGGGTATTTTTGCTTTGTCCTTGCAAGCCGGTAATCGTTTTCCGTTTAAACCTGACGACGAGTTGAGCAAGGCCGCCAACGATAAACCTGCCGCCGACAAAGCGGAAGTCAAAACGGATAACAAAGATGTCGACAAAACGAGCGCAGAAGACAAGAAGCCTGAGGCAGCACCTGTGAAAAAAGCAGCGACAGCCATCGCCTATGAAGGTCTAGCTGAACGTTTGTATGAAGTGCCTGTACCAGCAGGCAATTACCGCCAACTCGAGGCAGATGACAAACGTTTGTACTTCCTTGAACGTGATCCGGTCGAACGTAGCCGCAGCAATCTCAAGACTTTAGCGATTGCAAAAACTGCACCGCAGGCTGAAGTATTTGCAGCAAACGTGCGTGCCTATGGTCTAGGCAAAGACAAAAAACGGATCTACGTCAATATAGGCACAACAGGCATGGGTGACTTCTACATCACCGAAGCCGGTGCCAAAGCTCCTGGCGATCTAAGCAAAGCCAAAATCAAAATTGATGATTGGAGCTTTAGTGCCAACCCCCGCGACGAATGGAAGCAAATGTTCACCGACGCATGGCGCATGCATCGCGACTTCTTGTACGACACCAAAATGCGTGGTGTCGATTGGGAGAAAATGCGCGACAAGTATGCTCCGCTAGTTGATCGTGTCACCGACCGCGCTGAGCTCAACGATGTACTCGGTTTAATGGTCAGCGAAGTCAGTTCTTTACATTCGCAAATTCGTCCTGGTGATGTGCGTCGCGCTAGCCCAGACGGTGCACCCGCTGGTTTAGGTGCCGTGCTCAGCAAAGTGCAAGATGGCTATCGTATCGATCATATTTATCGCAGCGAACCCGATTTGCCCTCTCAACGCGGGCCACTCGACAACCCAGACCTCGATATCAAAGCGGGCAATGTGATCACCTCGATCAATGGAAAATCCGTCCTCGATGCGCGTGACATTTCTGACCTCTTATTGAACCAAGCCGATAAGCAAGTACTGATTCAAGTCAAGCGCGGCGCGGCTGCAGCCAAGAGTATGTTGGTCTCGCCGATTAGCATGCAAAAACAAGCGAACTTGCGCTATAGCGATTGGGAACAAGGCCTGAGCAAAAAAGTCGATCAAGCATCTAACGGCAAAATCGGCTACTTGCATTTGCGCGCCATGGGCCCTGCCGATGTCGCCAGCTTTGCTCGAGACTTCTACGCCAACTACAATCGCGATGGTTTAATCATCGACGTGCGTCGTAATAACGGCGGCAATATCGATAGCTGGATCATCGAAAAACTCTTGCGCAAGGCTTGGGCGTTTTGGTCTTCTGAAGGCAATCAACCATATGCCAATATGCAGCAAACCTTCCGCGGACATTTGGTGGTCTTGATCGATGAATTGACTTACTCCGACGGTGAAACCTTCGCCGCAGGCATCAAATCATTGAACCTCGGCCCACTGGTCGGCAAACGCACCGCCGGCGCTGGTGTCTGGCTCTCAGACCGCAACACGCTGGCTGATAACGGCATGGTACGCGCCGCAGAGAACGCCCAGTTTGATGTCAAAGACGGCCGTTGGTTGGTGGAAGGTGTGGGTGTAGCGCCAGACATCGAAGTCGACAACCCACCACACGCTAGCTTCAAAGGTGAAGACAAACAACTCGATGCGGCGATTAACTATCTCCAGAAAAAATTAAGAGAGCAACCGATTAAACCGTTGGTACCGCAGGCGATTCCGCCGTTGAAGTGATACTTTTGTGATTCATGTTATTGCGTGGATTTGAAGACGCAAATGAAAACGCCAGCTTGCTTTGCTTGCTGGCGTTTTTATTCAAAAGACCTAATGAAGTATTGGAGCCTACAAGGCTAAATTATTAATCATGACGATGAGTATTTCAATCGATCTATTTAGCTGAATTCGAAACAATTGCACCTGTTTCGCAATCGATCAAAACAAAAAAATTTAACGGCACTTCGTTTTTACGCAATGAAGCACTTATCCCCACCCTCCAGTATTGTTTCTTGCTCTCGAGAATCATCGATGGACCATCTTTAACAACCGCTAGAAGTTCGCTTCCCTTCTTTTTCTCCATTCGAGTTTCAACAATTTCCGCTCCTTGCGTAAGAAGTGAAAAATGGTTAATGGCTTTTTCAAGAATCTGCGGAAGCGACGGAAGCTCAACAACAGCATTCTCACTATCGAAGCCCTTGCTAAACGACGGCGCAATTTGGCTACTTAGCATTAGGGTGAAAATAAATATTTTTGTATAGCGGCTGTATGTCGTATTCATTCAAAACACCTTTATCAAATTCAATCGAATCTTGCCCGCGATCGTATTTTTGTGTCAATCAAAACGAGCCATACGCTCAACACAAAGCATCAAGCTCGGTTTTTCACTCAAATATATTTTCAGTATTTTTCACATCACCCTTCGCCCCCCCCAGTTACGCATCGCTATCCTAACTTTTTACTTAGGGGCGAAGAGCTCAAGGTCGCTTACACTTCGCGCAGCATGTCACCACGAAGACACAAAATTCATCAATTCGCCCCTTGCATTTAAGCCTCGCTTGTTGGATTATGGCTCAAGGTGGTATCTAATTGATCGTCTCTATTTCCCCACGTAGAGATATATCAGCAGCCCAAAGACAAGATCAGATCAATACCAGTTTCGTTAGAGAAAATTTGAGTATGTCAACGAGCATAGTCGATATGCGCTTGGTTTACTTTTTGGAGAAATTGTCTGGTTGCAGACCACAAGAAAAACTGCGTTACTTGCGAAGTTTTTCTGACTTTGTATTTCGAACTTGAGGTCTTTACCATCACGGCGCGTTGCGAATCTCATTACAAAAACAGGTAAGGATTTGAGAGACAAGAGCTACCGACACAATCGGTTCGCACGCTAGATAACAAATACAACAAATCAAGGGGAAAATTTGGATAGCCGTTTCTTAGAAAGCTTGGTCAAGGTGGTTGACACAGGCTCATTTGCGCAAGCCGCAAGAGTTCAACATTTGACAGCAGCCGCGATTAGTCAACGCATTCGAGCACTTGAAATCGAACTGGGGACAACACTATTGCTACGCAACGGTCACAGCACGAAGCCAACCGAGGCATGTCTCAAATTAATTCCGCAAGCGAAGAAGATCATTAACGAGGTCTATAGCTTGCGTAATAACATGAAGCACAACCTTAAACTGGCACCATTCCGCCTCGGTGTCATACCTTCACAGTGGTCACCAGTGCTACCCAAGAAATTGCATTTATTGCGCGAATCGACTTTGACTGCGAGAGTGAGTCTCAGTATTAATATTTCAACTGCATTGCTCGAACAAATTAGTAAAAACGAGATCGACGCGATTGTGATCGAGAGGCCTCAAGTTCAAATCAACGATAACTTGCGATGCATACACATACGAAAAGAACCGCTCGTACTATTACATCGTGACAGTGAAAGCAAATCGATCAACGACATCGTCAATACCAATAATTTTATTGAGTATTTGCCAGACCACATTTGTACCAACATGGCAAAGAAATACATTCACGACCATTCACTCAACCCAGAATCGATCTGTGATACGACGTCGCTCGCAACCATCAAAGTACTCGTCAACGATGGTGTCGGCGTCAGTCTAGTGCCGAAGTGGCCTGGTCTAGATGGCTGCTTGGAAAATATGAAGATGGCTGAAATTGTTGATACCAAATATTCTCGAGAAATCGTTTTGATTACGAATGACAACGGAGGAAGAAAGGAATTATTAGATCGTTTGATTGGAATTTTCCAGGACTTCAATCACCCTGATTTACACGACTTCATGATTTAAATCGAGCCACTCTTTTGTGGCTCGACGTGCTGCTACCAAAGGTAACAGAGATATGCGCCGTAAAAATTACACAAGGAAAATCCGGTCAAACGATCACGATCAAGGACATCAAAATCTTGTATCGTTTCGACTTCGGTGCGTAAGAATAAACTGGCGATACCTTCTATATGCTTCAACAACAAACTCGATGCGAGTTCCACTGCCAACTTCGCCTCGTAGAACGATAGGGTTAGCACCACCACATCTCTCCCATTCAGAAATGCTTTCAATGAACGTTTCAGTTTCTCCATTAACTCTTGATAGCTATGGAGACAGTAATAGTTGGTGCGTAGTTTCCAGCACACCATTCCACCACTGCGTGCGCGGGATTCGTCGAGTTCTGTGCCTAAGAGTCGAATTGAAGCTTGCTCAAAATCGTTTGAGACGTCGATTAACTTTTGCGCCACATCATTAATAAGTACTTGATGAGCGTGGTGTTCGTCACAGCTGCTGTACATTGATCTCTCCGTATTTTTTAGTTTGACTACTGTTGTATCTGTGTGATGATTTTTCTAGCGAAGTTGAATCGACGCCTATCATCGGTTTGGTTGTGCACCCAATTCGAAACAGCACCCAGTCGTGCAAAATTTATCTTTTAAGATGGGGTTCACACCTGCACAGATTGAGAGTAATCCCATCAACTGCCCTAACAAAATCAGATTTTGTTTAGCTCATGAAAATATTTTCCTTAAGGCAATACCACTACATTATCACTTCTCATTTAGCTAGAGAAAAAAGGAAATACCACTTTATGATATCTTGTTAAAAACAATACAAAACCACTGAGTTTCAAACGACATTTTGATGACTGAAACGAGCAAACACTGCAAGGCTATTTGCCATGACGAGAAAGACAATGCGGGGAAAATTAGGGTCGATTGAATAGAAAGTAGATCGGACTACGTGTCGTGATTGATAGCAATCGGCATTTGTTAGTCGGAATAAACGAATCAGTTAGACCGACACAAATGTGAGATAGAACAAACCTCACATTTTCAATAGGCGTTCCATTTTGGATTCCAATTCGGAATGGATGCGACTACGGCTGTTCGGAAAAAATGATGTAGCAAGTTGAATGCTCTCTTCCAATCCTTTTCTATGTCGCAGCGAATTTGATTTGTGCGAACATCACTGCGACTCCCCTGAACATTTAGGTCCACGACTTTACTTTCAGAGCAGCAATTTGATACCATTTCAAGCCGCTTTCGATGGATGTGATGACTGTCCGCAGCGCTGGCAAATCTAAGGTGACATTCAAGGATAATGCATGTCGTACTTGTCCGACTGCGAGATCATACGAAGCGCGAATTTCATCGTTGGCTTCATCTAGCATGTTGGTATCCCCTGCCATCGTTCCGCCACCTACTGGTGCCATGGATACCCCGCCAACGCCAACTAAGGAATCGCGGTAGGCCAAATGCTCAGCCACAACAGGCTCACCAAGTACATCATTTTCCATTCCTTCTCGTACACCTTGAGAAGGGTTTAAGCCTTCACGTTTACGATTTGCCTTCGCACGACGAGCTCCCTCTAGATTTGGACCTCGGCCTAGCGCCTCTCCCAGCATTTCCATCGTCATCTTCACCACTTGAACTCCACCGGGATGCATAATCACATGCCCTGCAGCACGGCCTTGTCCAGCAGCGATGGTATCGCGTGCCGCCCACAATGCAATCAAAAAGTCTTGCATCAAGTTGCCGCCGTCATTGGCACCTGCGTCGATATGGAACTCAATTTCATTGACAGCCGCTGAATATTGGCAGCGGACACCGCCAAAGTGTTCTGTTTGCACGCCCACTGCGGTCTGAGAAAACTGCCCTTGCACGACTGCCAACGGTGATTGCGTACCTGCCGCCAACGGGGCTGTTGTAATCGAAACCGCCTGCAAGGCCTTCGCGCCCATCACATCGGCCTCGTGTTCTAATCCCTCATCATCGTTCACCGCTACACCGGACTTCATTTGCATGGTTGGCCGCACCCGTCCCTGTGCTTGCTGCACCACGTGCCATGCTTCGTGCGGTAAGTGTTGCTCTTGTCCCGGTGCGACGTGGATATCGCTGCCCTGCGCATACGCATGTGCATTCAATTGCGCCGGTCGGTCAGAGTTATAGTGAACTTTAACGTGATCCAAGCTCATGCCAGAAAGTGATTCCACTCCCGACTTCAGTTGATCGGGAAGACCGGTATTATTTGGTTTGGGCGCCTGCGCAGCCTCTTGACGTTGGATGCTTGGACCATCTGCTTTTGCTTGTAGAGGCTCTTCGTCCTCAAGTCGTTGCACCGCCACACTGCTGTTCACAGACGCATGTATGCTCTTCAGTTGTTGCAAGCGAGACCCTTCGCTCAATTTTGCTTGCATCACGCGTTGCTTTTGTTGCTGTCCACTTTCAGACATCATGGAATGCACACGTTGTAGTTGCGCGGACTCGCTACGCGCATCGTCAATCGTCGCGTGCTGCTCCGATGTTGTGCTGGATCTCGTTGCACTCTGATGATCTTGCGTGGTGGCTGCTTTTGAAGCTGCTACTTGAGTTTGCATGATGCGAAGTCCTCTACAGGTGGTTTGGCCCGTGCCGTTCACCGCAATTGATTCAACTTATTGATGAACGAAAGTAAGTGAAACCGGAGAATAAGAGAGGCGCTATTACACGCCTAATTGCTTAGAGAATAATACAACAACATCTAGCAATGTCCGACTAAAAACAGCGAAATACCTAAGCTCAAAAGCAACAAGAATACGGGGTTCCCAATTCTAAAAAGCGGAACAATTGAATCTAGATGACCTTAACCTAGGGTTCTAAAGTCATCATTCGGCAACTCGCCTAAGCGCGTACACAAAAAAGAGGAGGCCATTGATATCCTTAGTGTCTTCCTCCGATCGATTACGATCGTTTCATAGGCTCACGTGAGAGCCGAGTTCATTTTTTATCGGAAGCGCAGCACGGGATTCATTGGCTCTACTAAGCTATCGTACAGTGGATGGAAATCTATCCGCTCAATTTTGATGCACAGTCCCACGTCGTCTTTTCTGCTTGAACCTAGTGCTTTCAATTCGGTGAGGCGATTGTTATACTCGCTACGAATTAAGACATATAAGGAATAATATTGTGAAAAAAATAAAGGCCTTACTTTCGATCTTTTTGCTTTGTTTGCCGACGATTACATTGTCACAAACGCCAGCACAGAAGAGTTTGTCGCCAACAGAAATGAAGGCACTCAGTTTTCTTCTTTTTTCAAACGAGCAAAATCCAGTAAAAACATGTGTTGATTCGTCGCTTGAATTGTTGACTGGAGTACTCCTGATGAAAATTGGACGAACCCGTCAAGAAGACATTCATACTTCCTTAGTCGGAAATAATGTCGGTGACTTAGGAAAAGAAAGAGAAAAACTTTTTGATATATGGGTCGCGACAGGATCACCCGCCAAAGTTGCATCAGCATCGCTCGACTTCTGCCTCAAAAGATTCGAAGTTGATTTTGATTTTTCAGCGCTTGGGCTGAGTTGCTTAAGTCTGATGCAGGTACATTCGACTGCGTATGGCCTTAAAGAAGTACTGAAGAACGATGAGATGGTCACAGCTCAAATGACAAAAATGTGGTCGTCTCAAGTTCCGAGTGAATATATTGCGACGGTAACTCAATTGGTGCTAAAAGAAAAAGGAAATGAAAAAGAAAGAGTATTAGCAAGAGAAACAGTCGCCCGAAACCTTTTCTTTAATTGCATTGAAGCAAATAATCCGAAATAGATAATTGTCGTCATCGGCACGTCAGTTCTTCTACCGAAGGACTACCTAAGCAGTCACGGTAACTAAGTTACACGTGCCGAAAGTCAATCAAGCAATCAACTTACGCCCCCCCTAACAACGCATTCACATCTCGCGAGACTGGAAGCGTTTTTTCATTTCAGCCAATTAATGTCGATGATCCGACGGTCCCACCACGTCACGATAGGCGTGCCAAGTGGCGTGACCGACTATGGGCATAGTGAACATAAAGCCGATGTTCCAAGTCATAAAACCGAAGACGACGAAACTGACGATGATCAGTCCCCAAACGATAGTCAGTGGAATGTTAACGGTGAGCGCAACAATGCTGATGATCATCGAGGTGATGGCGTCTGAATCACGATCTAACATCATAGGAATGGAGACCCAACTGATAGCGAAGACCAAGCTCGCGAAGATAAAACCGACACATAAGTAGACAACTAAAAATTCGACGTTATCGATTGAGAATAGTTTGGCTAAGAAGCCTTCCATCGTTGGCATGCCCTTGTTATAGAACAACGCAAAAATCACCAAGGATGCGCGTGCCCAAACCATCATAATCACCGCTAACACGACAGCGAAGGTGCCGATATTGCTCCATCTGCCACTCATTGAAAACACGCTATTGATCATGCCTGAGCGTAGGTTTTCGATGCGACGGCTGACATCATATAAACCGAGTGCGAGCAAGGGCCCGATCAGTAAAAAACCGCAGGTTAACGCAGATAGGTATTGAGGTGCATTGGCCAATACCAGCTTCAATACACCGCCCATTAAGGCAAAACAGATGCCATAAAAAATGCCAGCCATTGGCTCGGCGCGAAAATCTCGCCACCCCATTTTGAGCCAATGAAACGGACGCATTGCTCCAAGGCGAGCAACAGGTGGGAAGCTACTTTTTTGATCAATCACCATCGTGATATCGGGTGGCGCGCTGTCTCCATCGCGGCCATTGGATTGCTCACTCATCTTGTCTCCATCATGGTGGACCGACCTTACTCATCTAGTGAGCGATCGTTCTTGTCTATTTTTTGCGCTATGTTGGCGTCTGCTTAACATCCTAAGCGAGAAACGCGCCGAGCGGCAACTGCAGCTTTTAAATTTCAAGAGCAAGAGAAGGAAAACAGAGCGGCTTGCACCTTGCATGCAACACTTCGTCAACATTTCTAGGTATCACGAATGTAAAGCCTATCAATCTTCCATTGCGGCAATGACTACTTCCTAGCCTTGGCCGCGAGTTGATCTGCCTCCCAATTGCGAGCCCGAGGAATCCATAATAATTTGCAGCGAGGCAGCCGTTGCAATAACGCCTGAGCAGTCTGGCGCCATACTTTCAAATGATCTGAAGCTTGATGATGCGGTGCGTTGACATCGTCCAGAACGACGCGACTATCACCGTGAAACGTGATCAAGTCGGCTTCATGTGCCAGCGCCAATTTGAGTGCGGCAATCAGTGCCTGATATTCGGCATCGCTATTCGTGCCAAATCCAACATGTTGACTCACAGTCCAACGACGGCCATCGGGTGCTTGGAGGAGCACTCCGATACTGCAAGCCCCAGGGTTCGGATATGCCGAGCCATCAAACCATGCATTCCAAGAATTCAAATCAATCGCACGCTCCGCCATTTTATCTTGGTGTCGGCGCTCCGCCTCTTGCTTCCTAACTTTGGCCAAGTTCTGCAGGCGTAGCTGTTCCGTTCTTTTACTCTCAAGAAGCTGCGAAAGCGCTATCCCTTGTTGCTTCGCTATTGAGCTGAGCAATTGATTCAAGGCGGAGAGCAGAGGTAGTTGCTTCTGGCGAGCCAAGCGTTTTGCCTGACTTAGCTCAGATTTTGTACATAGATTTAGAAAATTTTGCAATTCCATTGCAAGCCTCGATTGGATACCAGTTCAGACCGAAAATTCATCTTCTTCTGACTTTTCTCAACAAATACCAATTAAATATAATCAAAGTCGTCGATTTATCGCGATTTTAAAAAATACGTATCAAACCTAAAACTGCGCTCAAATATGCAGTCTCAACATTTCTATATATTGAAACCACATATAAGCAAATGAGTACTATGTAGTTTGTTATATAGAGCCCGCCCTTTAAGATACCTGCTACTTTGCACGAGGCTCTATGACACTTACCTATATTATCTCCGGATTTGCAGTCGGCACCCTAGTCGGTTTAACCGGCGTGGGCGGTGGTTCTTTGATGACACCACTATTGACCCTGCTGTTTGGCGTATCGCCTTCGGTGGCGGTAGGTACTGACTTAGCCTTTGCCTCCATTACCAAAGCAACAGGCACTTTCACGCATCGTTTGCGTGGCACCGTCGAATGGCATGTTGTGCGCTTATTGTGCTTTGGCGCCTTACCCGCCGCTCTGTTGACCACCTTAGGTCTTAAATATTTCGGCGCGCTGGACAAAGAAATCGGCCAGATCATTCGCTATTCCATCGCTGGCTCCGTATTCTTAACAGTGATCGCGATTTTGTATCGCAGCAAATTAATCGCTTGGATTAATGCTCACCCGGAGCGTCAATTGCACGGAACACGCTTAGCCGTAGCAACGATTACAGCCGGTGCAATACTGGGCATCCTCGTCACCATTTCATCAATTGGCGCTGGCGCGATCGGCGCAACAATCTTGGTTTTGCTCTATCCGAAAATGCCAGCAGCACATGTCGCTGGAACCGATATCGCTTACGCCGTACCTCTTACCGCGATTGCTGCTTTCGGCCACTGGTATTTGGGCTCAATTGATTGGGTTTTGCTGGGCTCATTATTGATTGGTTCCTTGCCTGGCATCACGCTCGGTTCGCTCGCAGCTAAAGCGGTTCCAGAAAAACTCTTACGCGGCATTCTCGCTACCACCTTAACGCTAGTCGCTTGCAAGTTAGTGATGTAAGCAGCGTTCGGTGACTGCAAAAAACAGTCGCACACCTTATTTAAATTTTCGTCATTGTTAGGATTATTGAAGATGTATCGCTACGACCAATATGACCACCAAATCGTACAAGAGCGCGTCGCTCAATTTAGCGACCAGGTACGTCGCCGTATCGCCAATGAATTAACGGAAGATGAGTTCCGTATCTTGCGCTTGCAAAATGGTTTGTACATGCAGCGCCATGCCTACATGCTGCGCGTGGCGGTGCCCTATGGTTTGTTATCATCGACGCAAGTGCGCAAGTTTGCTTTTATCGCGCGCAAATTTGATCGCGGCTATGGTCACTTCACCACACGTCAAAACATTCAATACAACTGGATTAATCTCGAGGATACGCCAGAGATTTTGGCGGAATTAGCGTCGGTCGAAATGCATGCGATTCAAACTTCAGGTAACTGCATGCGTAATATTACGTCGGATGAGTTTGCGGGTATCGCCGCTGACGAGATTATCGATCCACGTCCTTACGCAGAAATCTTGCGCCAATGGACCACCTTCCATCCTGAGTTCGCCTACTTGCCACGTAAGTTCAAGATTGCGATTAACGGTGCCAAGGAAGATCGTGCCGCGATTGCGGTACATGATATTGGTCTCTCCGTGGTGAAGAACGATGCGGGTGAAGTGGGCTTCAAAGTGATGGTCGGTGGCGGCATGGGCCGCACACCAATTTTGGGTAGCGTGATCCGTGAGTTTTTGCCGTGGCAGCACGTGATGACCTATCTCGAAGCAATCTTACGTATCTATAATCAGTTCGGTCGTCGCGACAATATCTACAAAGCACGGATCAAAATCTTGGTCAAGGCACTTGGCATTGAAGAGTTCGCGCGTCTCGTCGAAGAAGAATGGCAAGACATCAAAGGTGGCCCAGGCACCTTAACTGAAGCAGAGTTAGCCCGTGTTGCCGCTTATTTTGTTGATCCAGAATACAAAGTATTGCCAGGAACCGATGCAGAATTCGTACGCTTACAAAGCGAAAACAAAGCCTTTGCCAACTGGGTAAAACGCAATGTCAAAGCACACAAAAAAGCGGGCTACGCTGCTGTCGTTTTGTCGCTAAAAAAACCAGGCGTGCCACCTGGCGATGCGAGCG
>CANHZI010000141.1 GCA_947464955.1 Oxalobacteraceae bacterium | reverse complement strand
CGTCAGATAGACTGATGTCTGGATAGTTGCCGATGGTGAGTTCCTTTGACCGTCCACCATACCGATAACGCAAGACCCATGTTGCAGTTCCTGATTTCGAAAGTGTGAAAGTAAGTCCTTCACCATCTGATCTTGCAAGCGGCAGAGGAAGCGGTACAATTTCGTTGGTTACTGAATCTTTTTCCGTAGGAATTTTTCCGGATTGCACGGCTTGTACCCAGTGCTTCAATTGAATTGCTTCAAGCGCTTCTCTTTTTTTTCGTTGCATAATTTTCTGGTTTTAATGTGTAGCTACACAGTTAGCTACACAATATAGTAGCAACACTATGATACGTCAATAGACCACACTAGACAAATTATGATTTAAATTCAAGCACTTACAGTTAATCGTAGACGTTAATAGATAGCAATAGAGTCAAAAAAAATAATACGATATTATTTTGATGTGAGAACTTTCCGAAGATCGAAGAGGTTCTGTTTTGATCGATAAACATAAAAATCCCGTCGAGTGGGCGGGTTTGATGTACGAACTCGAAGATGCTCATGAGCACCTAGGAAACTTGATTTCAGAAATGATGAATGATCCGGAATTTGACGAAACTGATTTTAGAATTTCGTTAGCTCACGTTTTTTCACACCTGAACCGCGCTTGGTATCGTAGGCACCCAGAAAGCGAAGTCAATGAAGACACATGGGCACTAGCAAGCCAGTTTCCAAATGATTTAGATCCGATCGGGTAAACGCGGCTAGGCAAGTAGGATTAACTATAAAAGTGGGGGCGCGCGCTAAAATGAAAGCGTCAAACAGCAAGTTCGAGAAAAGCAATCAACTTGATTTAGACCATCGTGGACATTAACCGCAAATAATTTCATTCGTGCGATTACGCTTTGCTAATCGCACCTACAGCCCGAGTCGTTTCGCCCTCCTTACACACATAAGCAATCAATGTCCTCAATCTCCATCCGCGCGATTACTGCCAACGACTGGCAGACCTACAAGACCTTGCGCCTGCAATCACTGCAAGATGCTCCGAACGCCTTTGGCAGTACCTATGCTGAGGAAGTGGGGCGTAGTGACGAAGTATGGGCGACGCGTGTTCAGAATGCTTTAGCTTCGCAGAAAGCGCAAATATTCTTTGCGCTACTCGATGGTCAAGCTTGTGGTTTAGTGTGGTGCAAATCTCTGGATGATGTAGAAGCGACTGTCGCCTTGTATCAAATGTGGGTGGCACCGCAGGCGCGTCGTTGTGGTGTGGGTTCTGCTTTGATCCACGCGGCAATCGCTTGGGCGCAGAGCAAGGCAGCACAGTGCCTTCAATTGGAAGTCACCACGAACGAAACGGCCGCCATGCGTTTTTATCAACAACACGGTTTTGTCGCTTGTGGTGCGCATATTGCATTACGTAACAATAGCAATTTGCGGATGCAGCCTATGCTGCGTCTCATCACGAACTGAATGTCATTTAATTTAAGCTGCAGCAAAATAACTTTGAGCTTTTTCTACCGATGCTGCGTCATCCATCACATCACCTGGCCGATTGCCATAACCGATCAAACTACCCTGCCATTCCATCTGCAAATATCCTGCAGTGTGACGTAGGCTTTCCACTAAGCCGTGTGCGTAGCTTTGGTCTTGATCTGCGGTCACCGTGATATTCCAAAACCGACGGCCCTGCATCTGTTCGCGAAATTGCAAGCCCGGTACGCGCATCCAACCTGACCAGTGATCAAGATAGTGTTTGGCTAATGTCGGTAAGCTATACCAATACAGCGGCGTAACGAAGACCAAATCCGTCGCACTTAGGGTGAGATCGAGTAAGTCTTTCGCTGCGCCTTCGGGCGCTGCATAACTACCATCGCCTTCGTGTCTGTGGTCAGTAAATGCAGGCATTGCATAGTCTTGCAGGCGTATCCAAGTTTGTTTAGTGTCTTTGGGTAAATGTGCGGCTGCGTGGCGAGCGAGTTGTTCGCTATTGCCGTTGGCACGTGTGCTGGCCAAGATAAAAACAAAATGGCGTGGTGTTGAGTTGTCGTTTTGCATAGCTTATTTACTTGAATTTGAAAATTGTTGAGTGGTGCTAGTGATGAACTGCAGTCTAGAGATTGCTCGCTACGCTGACAAATGATGATTTTTGCGGTTCAGATTAGTTCTGCTAAACTGAAACCATGCGTAAAATTCCACATCTTCGTTCTGCACCTTTTGCCGCCTTGCGTGCTTTCGAGGCGGCTGCTCGCCTCGGAAGCTTTAAACATGCGGCACAAGAGCTGTCGGTGACGCCCGCAGCGATTAGCCACCAAATCAGTTCACTAGAAGATTATTTGGGCGTGCCACTGTTTGTGCGCTCAAATCGTTTAGTGCAATTGAGCGACGCTGGACGCGCCCTATCGCAACAAGTCACTGCAGCATTTACTCAACTACAAGACGCTTTAGTGACAGCGAGTGCCTCGGCCTTGGACCACAATGTTTTGGTGGTCAGCGCGGCGCCTTCGATTGCAGCGAAATGGCTAGTGCCACGTTTGAGTCGCTTTCATGCGCGGCATCCCGATATCGATTTACGTTTATCGTCCGAAAACCAAACTCATGACTTGATTAAAGACGCGGGCATCGATGTGGTGCTGCGCTATGGCAAAGGCGGCTACAACACGGATAATGGTTTGCATGTTGAAAAACTCTGGGAAGAGACTTACTTATTTCCCGTTTGTGGTCCCAAGACATTAACTGCTCAGCGTCTGCCATTGAAAAAACCGAGCGACTTACTTTCGCATACACTGCTACGCCTACCACTGCCGCCAGATCGACAAACGGGTGAAGTAGGTGAACGCTGGCAGGCGTGGTTGCAGCAATTAGCACTTGATGAATCAATCAGTAAAGCCGATCAAAACGTATTACAAGAACACGCGAGCAAAGGGCCGTTTTATAGCCATGAACATCTCGCCATCGATACCGCAAAGTCTGGGCATGGAATATGTCTGGCGCTCGATGTCTTGGTGATTGAAGATCTCATGGCTCATCAATTAATTCGCCCTGTGAACCTACGCAGTCGCGACCCATTCTCGCATTGGATGATCTATCGACAGCAAGATGCGCAGAGTCACAAGTTAATCGCCTTCGCCAATTGGATACGCGATGAAGCAGCCGCTTCGTTACGCACTTTGGCGAGCTGTCGTTCATCATGATTTCTGTGCTTAAACATTTTTCCAAACCCGAGCTTGTTTTGAGCCCGTATCAAGAGGCATGGCCGCAAGCTTTTGACACAGCTAGCCAAGAATTATTGTCGGTATTCGTAATCCCTGATGTCCAGATTGAACACATAGGCAGTACTTCTGTCCTCGGACTCACTGCAAAACCAGTGATTGATATTTTGCTCGGTGCTGCCGACTTGAAGGACATCGAAGCCAAAATCCCAGCACTCAAGCAACGCGCTTATCGCTATATCGCCAAATACGAAACCGAGATTCCACAGCGCCGCTATTTCGTAAAGGCCGCGCAGACAGAAATGTCGGGTACGCCATTTCGACTGCATGTACACGGCGTGGTGATTGGCTCTCAGTTATGGCGAGAACATTTATTTTTTAGGGATCAACTACGTGAGCATCCAACTCTACGAGAAGAGTATCAGGCACTGAAACTGCGCTTAGCGACTAAATTTGCCCATGAAAAATCGGCTTACACAGAGGCTAAAGCGCCTTTTATCCGCAGCGTTTTGGCGCAAATGCCAGCATCGATATAGATTTAGCATCGAAAAACCTAACTACATTGACCATTTTCTCCAACAAACAATTTATTACTTGATTCCATATTTCGATAAATATAGAATTATCGAAATTACAGAACTTACCGAGAACGCTCGCCCATGGAAACCAAATCCGCCATCACTGCCCTCGCCGCCCTTGCGCAGGAATCCCGTCTGGCAATTTTTCGCTTACTAGTTGCCGTCGGGCCTGAAGGCTTAGCCGCGAGCAAAATTGCCGAGCAACTGGAAGTGCCTTCATCGTCTCTATCTTTCCATCTCAAAGAGTTATCGCATGCTGGTTTGATCGTGGCTCAACAAGATGGTCGCTTCATTATTTACTCCGCTAACTTTGAGGCTATGAACGAGCTGATCGCTTTTTTGACGGAAAGCTGCTGCGCTGGCGAACCATGTGCGCCGACACTCAGTAAATCACTCAACAAGTCGCTCAACTGCAAACCAAAAGCTGCCAAGTCTGCCGCATAAACCATTCTCTCATTTCACTTTTTCATCTTTTTATGTCTACTCACATCCCCCTATTTAAACGCTTAGTGGCCGAGTTTCTCGGTACCGCGTTCTTGCTCGCAGTCGTCGTCGGTTCCGGCATCATGGCGCAGAATCTCTCTGCCGGTAACACAGCAGTCGCCTTGCTTGCGAATACGATTGCAACTGGGGCGGGTTTGGTTGCTTTGATTTTGATGTTCGGCCCCATCTCGGGAGCGCACTTCAATCCAGCCGTCACTTTCATGGATTTTTGGCAGAAGAGTCTGCCTGCAAAATGGATTTTGCCTTACGTCTTAGCGCAAATCTTTGGCGCTTTTGCTGGGGTTGCGGCCGCTCATGCCATGTTCGACTTACCGATCTTTTTTGCGTCGACGCATGTGCGCACAGGTGCCTCTCAGTGGTGGAGTGAGTTCGTGGCAACCTTTGGTTTAATCGCCGTCATCATCAGCACTTCGCGCTCGCGTCCAGCGACTACACCTTTTGCGGTAGCAGCTTATATCACAGCGGCCTATTGGTTCACTTCTTCAACATCTTTCGCCAACCCTGCTGTGACATTAGCGCGCGCGGCGAGCGATACGTTTGCTGGAATTCGTCCCACGGATACCACGGGTTTCATCGCCGCACAACTGTTGGCTGCGGGCTCAGCAACTTGGCTCTTTAACTGGCTCTACCCACAATCGAATGTACAACAAGAGGCTTAATTCATCATGAACGTTCTATTTCTCTGCACAGGCAATTCTTGCCGTTCTATCTTAGGCGAAGCCACGTTTAATCACTTAGCCCCCGACGGTTGGCGCGCGATGAGTGCCGGTAGCAAACCTACTGGACAAGTCCATCCACGTTCGCTTGCATTGTTAGCGCGTGAAGGCATCTCCACTGAAGGCTATTTCAGCAAATCTTGGGATAATTTACCGGCAACACCCGATATTGTGATCACCGTTTGCGCCAGCGCTGCAGGCGAGACTTGCCCTGCCTATCTTGGCCCTGTCTTGCGCACACATTGGGGAGTAGAAGACCCAGCGCATGCCACTGGCACTGATGAAGAAATCGACGCCGCGTTTATGCAGGCGTATCGCATTCTCCGTGCGCGTATCGAGGCTTTTCTTTCCCTGCCATTAGGATCATTGCAACATGACAAGGCGGCTCTGAAATTAGAAATGGATAAGATCGCCCATCTCTTGGCTTAAGCATAGAACCCTGCGCTACCGCAATAAGGTAAGCGAGAAGTGTGCTGTAATGTGCAGAAGCATTCCGACCGAAACAGACTGAAAGCCATTGATGAAAACTCTACAGATTTACGACCCAGCCATGTGCTGCAACACTGGCGTGTGTGGCGTCGACGTCGATCAACAACTGCTTACTTTTGCAACGGATATCGATTGGGCAAAAAAGCAAGGCGCTCAAATCGAACGATTTAATTTGGCACAACAGCCAATGGCATTTGTCGAAAACACGGTGATGAAAAACTTCTTAGCGCTTTCAGGGACAGAAGGCTTACCTCTCATTTTGCTCAATGGTGAAATCGCACTGACGAGTCGCTATCCACGTCGCGCTGAATTGGCTCGTTGGTTAGGCTTGAGTGTATTGCCAGTATCAAGCTTAGCTACTAGCGCCAGCACCTGTTGTGGTCCAGGGAAAAGTTGTTGATTCCCTTCCCTAGTCTAAGGACCGCAGGGTTTTGTCACCCATGGAGAATGCTGTGAAATTTCTTGAACACACCCCAAATTTTCTTTTCTTCACTGGCAAAGGTGGTGTAGGCAAAACGTCACTTGCCTGTGCCACCGCGATATTTCTGGCAGATCAGGGGCAACATGTTCTGTTAGTCAGCACAGACCCTGCCTCGAATGTGGGACAGGTGTTCGGCATCAAGATAGGTAATCACATTACCGCTGTCAATGCGGTGCCAAACCTCTCCGCTTTGGAAATTGATCCTCAAGCGGCAGCGCAGATGTATCGCGACAAAATTGTCGGTCCGGTCCGCGGCGTTCTACCTGATGCCGTCGTCAATAGCATAGAAGAACAATTATCCGGCGCTTGCACTACTGAAATCGCTGCATTTG
This sequence comes from Oxalobacteraceae bacterium, assembly GCA_947464955.1. Classification (GTDB taxonomy): domain Bacteria; phylum Pseudomonadota; class Gammaproteobacteria; order Burkholderiales; family Burkholderiaceae_D; genus Undibacterium. The sequence goes on along the minus strand of CANHZI010000141.1, from coordinate 5,956 downwards.
ACGAATTCACTGGCCTCCTCACCAATCACGCACTTATCGATCAATTTGATCACATCCTTTTTGACACTGCGCCCACTGGTCACACCATACGCATGCTGCAATTGCCAGGCGCGTGGTCTGACTTTCTCGCAGAAGGAAAAGGCGATGCCTCTTGCCTTGGCCCTTTGGCAGGCTTAGAAAAACAAAAGGAACAATATCATGCTGCCGTCGCCGCTTTGTCAGATCCACTCAAGACACGGATGGTACTAGTCGCCAGAGCACAGACCGCAGCGTTGCGAGAAGCTGCTCGCACTCACGAGGAATTAAGTGCAATTGGTTTTCGCTCACAATATTTGGTCATTAACGGTGTGATGCCGATTGAAGAGACGGTGCATGATGATCTCGCACTCGCACTCTACCAACGCGAGCAAGCGGCCTTACAGACCATGTCACCCATCCTCAACGCCATATCGCGCGATCAACTACCACTCATGGGCTTCGATTTAGTTGGACTGTCCGCATTGAGGGCCTTGCTGCGGTGTGAAGATCAGACCTCAAGCAACTCGCTAGGCACCGACAATCACATTGATCACCAACAGGATTTTATCGATCACTTGCCACGCGCACCGTCACTCGGCAGTTTAATCGATGATTTGGTACAAGATGGTCACGGTTTGATCATGACCATGGGGAAAGGTGGCGTTGGTAAGACTACGATTGCTGCTGCGATTGCCGTCGAATTAGCACGTCGTGGCCACCCTGTACATCTAACCACCTCAGACCCCGCAGCTCACGTGCTTGCGGCAATTAATGGTGAAATCGAAAACTTGAGTGTAAGCCGAATCGATCCACATGCAGCAACAGAAGCCTATCGCGCGCAGGTCATGGCCAGTAAGGGCAAGAACCTTGATGCCGCAGGCAAGGCTTTGTTGGAAGAAGATTTACGTTCCCCGTGCACCGAAGAGATCGCCGTGTTTCAAGCCTTCTCTCGCGTGATTCGTGAAGCGGGAAAAAAGTTTGTCGTAATGGATACAGCGCCCACTGGCCACACTTTATTGTTACTCGACGCAACAGGTGCCTACCATCGTGAAATCGCGCGTCAAATGGAAAGCACGGGCATGCGCTTCAATACCCCGATGATGCAACTCCAAGACCCGCTACAAACCAAAGTCTTGATTGTGACACTCGCCGAAACCACACCTGTATTGGAAGCAGCGGGGCTACAAGAAGATTTAAAGCGCGCAGGCATTATTCCTTGGGCCTGGGTGATCAACAATAGCTTAGCCTACGCACATCCTCATTCACAACTCTTACAGCAGCGCGCCCATCATGAAGTCGCTCAGATTCAGCTTGTCGCAGAAAAACATGCACAGCGTTGGGCAGTAGTGGGTATGCAAAAAGCCGAGCCAATTGGACACTCTCGATTACAGGAGTTGCTGTCGATTCACGTGACACAGCCAATGAAAAATTAGCCTTTCAACGCCAACGCACCGAACTTATTTCGAAGCAAAAAACCATTCTCTCGCTTATTTTCTAATTTCTGAATGCTTAAACTTGCACCACGATCGTATCGGCAATTTGATCATGCAAACATTGGCGCGAGTCACGGAAGATAAGCAACACATCAATGATTGGTAAGAAAATGCCAATCACTGGAATGAACTGAACAAGAATCTGGGGCACGTAGCGATGGGTGAAGAATCGCTGCAGACTTAGTTTGCTACCATCAGTTCTGACAATCTTAATGCCTAGCAGTTTTTTCCCTATGGTTTGTCCGTTATCCGCCAAAAATTTTGCATTGATGGTGGCAAAGACGACTAGGCCCAATAGCGCAGCGCTCAACTGGAGGTTAAAGGTCTGGCTCTGCATCGCATTCAGGTACTTATACCAACTCCCAAAATACCAAGTGACTATGCTGAAATTGATTGCCATCAAAATCAAAGTATCAATCAAGGAAGCACCAAAGCGTTGGCCAAGGCCAGCCAAAGGTGATTCAGTTACTGATACTTCCGATGAAAGGTCGGCGTTAGGTGCTGCATAAATATTCGTGGCTGATGTTTGTTCGTGATCACTCATGATTTTTCGCTATAGATAAAGGATTGGTTTAGCAGAACCGCCTCACCATTATTAATTTATCGACAATTTTATCATCCAAAGGCGAAAACCCAAATTCAATTAGAGGCGTGCTTGCATCTTCCTCGAGGTATCACTTAACATTTTCTGTGCGGCTAGTAACTTTTGGTTTAGCGCTGGCGTCATTCCAGCACTCGGCAAAGCACGTACTTTGTCGAGTGCTGCCACATACCAATTCGTCCACACGTCCAAAATGTGTTTTTCTTTGGCCGCGTCGGCGCCGCCCTTGACCGCTTTCTCACTCAAAACAAATTCGGTTTGCAAACGATCTGTGGCGTTCACTAACAACTCGTCGATGATATGCGCGACCGTCGTTTCGTCGGCACTGGTCAAACCAAACGCTGTCGCCAAGGCACTGATACCAACGTTACGCATTTCTTCTTTCGATACTTTGTCTAAGCGATCTAGGTCGGTGTGATAAAAAGCGTCAGTGAAATGCCACATCAGAAGGCCAGGGATTTTGGCATTTAAGAATGGGGTGTGATCACTACCGCCTTCATAGGGGTTGGCATTGACTTGCCAACCATTTTCCAACGCCTGTTGACGACAGCGGTTCAACAAGAAGTCGGTGAAATAATTGGGCATCAAGTCAGATTCTTTTAACACTGAGCCACCCCACTCCGTATGTTTCTCATTACCCCGTGTCCATATCGCTGAAGGATCTGGCATTTTTTCAATCAAGAAGCTGCCACCGGTTTTGCTCACATCTTCCCCGACCATATCGAGGCTCAAACCCCATTGGATGCCTGCGGCTCGTTTGGGGTTTTCAGCGATGTAACGCGCGGTCGAGTTAATTTCATCACCCCACATAAAAGTGATCGTGCGTTCTGGTGCGATTGCTTTTTGTTGTATCAATTTCGCTGTGACGCGTGCCATTTCCGCCAAGGTGCCGACCCCTGTCGCATTGTCATTGGCGCCTGGTTCTTGCACGTGTGCGCTGAAAACAAAGCGTTGATCTGCAAGACTACGACCGCGTACGTTCGCAATTAAAGTCAGTTCTTCAGATTCGTATAATTTGGTCTCCACTTTCACTGCTAACTTCACATTCGATTTGGCCAAAGCTTGTTTCAATTTTTCTTTGGCTTGATAAGATAAAACGACGGCCCAAATTTGGCGTTTAGCATCGAGGTAAGGGAGCGTTTGAAACTGTATCGAGTTGGTGTATTTTTGCGGCTGGGTATAGGCTGGCATCGCATAGGAAATGACGCCAATAGCACCTCGTTTCACCGCATTGCCAAACACTGCAGCAGCGGCATTCTCAACAAAAACAATCTTGCCTTGTACTTCTTTGGCTTCTAATTCGGCCGCACTGCCTTTGCCAGCGAAGACAACTTCTGCTTCAACGCCCGCCGCTGGCGTGCTCGCAGAATTGACTGCGAGCATATTGCGATTGCTAGCAAACTCAAGCAAAGGTGTTTGGTCGCCAACAATACTTAAACGTCCATCGACTGGCTCCCAAGTGGGGCGCTTCATTTTTTTGGTTTCAATACGATAGGTTAAAGGGCCATCACTCTCGCCATTCACTTCTTTTTGGTAACCCGCATCTTGCAGAATTTTTTCTACGTGATGAATACTGGCGTTAAACCCCGTGTTGCCAGCGATACGCCAATACTTTTCGACAAAAGCAACCGTGTTATAAGCATTATCGGCATTGAACTCGTGCCGAAGTTGGCGGTAACTCGGCTCAAAATGAGCTTGAGCTGGACTTAAGGCTACAGTAGTCGTTATTGCTTGGCTTGCTGTTGGCGTAGCAGTTTGTGCCAATGAAGACGTCGTAGTAATTGCAATGACGAGCATCGCTAGCAAAGCATGACGCGCTTTCTTGAAATTATCTGCATTCAAGAAAGGCCCACTATGGTGTAGTTTGAACATGCTATCTTCCCCAAAAATCGACGCCAAAAGCCTTGGATATTCGGGAAAGAGTTTAGTTCAATTTCAGATGTATCGGTTTAATGTTGCGCTGGCTAAACGGGGAACGCAGACAGCTCACTAAGACGGCGAGGACAGCGTCAGCGTTGAGTCTCCCATGATAATGCTGTGTGTTGGGCTGCGGATTTGTCCCCAAGAAGCCATGGCAAGCCCAACACAAGGCGCTTATCTATTTGCCGACGCGATCTCCCGCAAAACCGATCACTGTCGCGTTTGCCCAATTGGCGCAAACGGGTGCATTGTTCTTACTCTTGACGCCCGTCGTTTTCAAACTCAGCAAGGAGATTCCACGAATATCGAGCTCTGGTTTGACCACCGCAGGCGCCTCTATGAGACCACTGTCGAACAAGAGTTTGCCATCACCAAACACTTGGAATTGCAAACCACCATTTTGACGGCAGGCATCATCAATACCAACATCAGCCCGGAAAGTTTGCCAATTGCCATGCAGACGATACTGCACTTCGCTCGCATTGACCACGCCTAGACCCTTGCGGAATTTCAATCCATTCATTTGCATCATGCCTTGCTCGTTGCTAGCACGTTTTGCCTTTGCCTTGTCCTTCAGCGCTGCACTGGCGTTTGATTTCCCTAGTAACTCAGCTTGATCTGAGAGCGACACTTGCTGCTGTGCGCGATCTGGGTTCTGTTGTTCGAGCAAGGCAAATTCCGAGATCGTAATCGGTGGCACAGAAACCGGCGTGAAAGCGTTATATGCGCGTGGCGTGTTCGCTGCATCATTACTGGTCAACACCATAGGATCTTGCGCATTGCCGTCCTCAGCTTGATCGTGTGAACTTAGCACCCGCAATCGGAACAGACGCCCTGCTTTGGCTGCAAACTCCACCCGTTGTTTCGCTTCTTGTTTCTTCAGCTGCCCCACATAAATTGGCTTACCCCATTCGCCGTTACTATCGGCCATATAGACTTCAAAATCTTTGACTTGCCCGGCATCCCAATGTTTGTCGTTGCGCGGCGCAATTTCAAAACCTTTAATCAAGCGGCGTTCACCTAATGCCAAGGTAAATTCATGTGGGCCCGTTTTTTGAGATTGGTCGCGCAAGGTACGGAACCAAGTCCCTGGCTTACCATCGAAGGCGTTTTCGAGCGGATGCCCAGGTTCCTCCGCGGGGCGATTCAAAACAATCAATGAATCTGCTGCTACCACATCGCCGGTAGCGGGTGCTGCGGGGTAATCGGCCGTGCTGGCTAAGCTTAATTCACGAGGAATGAAAAGATCTAAGGCCACTGGTAATCGTACGTCTATCTTCGCTGTCTTCACATACACTACGCCATACTGATGCGCCGCATCGAAATACCATGCTGAAACCGCTTGTTCAAACTCCGCACGGTTAGCGATTTCTTTCAAATCTTGTGCTTGCAGCTGCACGTTTTTTGGTTTGACGCGCGTATGAATTTGAAATTGCTGCACACGCTGCGCTTCCATGCCTTGATAGCTGCCACGCACGCCATCTAATTTAATGTGAATATCGCCTGCTTGGTTTTCAGGCGCGAAGACTTGAATCTGCTGCGTACTCTTTTCACCTTGTTGATACTGACGACTTTCACCATCATCTTCGTACAAAGTGTAGCTACTATTACCATGCGGATAAATATCCCATGTCAACACATCCTTGGGTACTTGACCATCGTAGAGCGCGCTAGGATACATAGGTAAAATGGCTCCTGCACGCACCATCACCGGTAATTTTTCTAGCGTGACTTGATAGTCGATCAGCTTGCCGTCGGCACCCGCGTTGACGACACGTCCATCCCAATAATCTATCCACTGCCCTTGAGGTAAATACACAGCCTTGCGCCAGCCTTTGCTCGCTGCTTGGCTACGATACACAGGTGCGATCAATAAATCTTTACCGAGGAAGAATTGGTATTTGTAATTCTCGTCATTTGCATG
>CANHZI010000140.1 GCA_947464955.1 Oxalobacteraceae bacterium | reverse complement strand
GCAAACCGGCTTTATGTTTGATGATAGGGTTGTTAGTATGTAGCATGAGAGTTACCTTTCTTTGGTTTAGTAGGATTCGACACCCATATCTAAACCGGTAACTCTCATCTTTTCAAGTCGATGTGTCAGATCGAGTCTGAACTAATACAAATGAGGGATGAAATATGACTTCCACTATCTCAAATGCAAAAAACTGGTTTTCTCGGAACTGGTTTATTCCTGTCGCTGTTGTAGTCGCTGCTGGTGATCTGAGTTCTGTCTACTTCGGTGGCTGGTCGGATTCTGATCTTCTCGAGGCGGCGCTGCTATTTGACTTTGTCATCGTCATTCCTTTGCTGTATTGGTGGTGCTACCGCGCCAAAGGAAAGGGCGCCGTCGTCCAAGCGCTTGCGCTGGCTTGTTTTGCGATTTGGGCTACCGGCAAAGTTATTCCAAGAGAACATCACGAGATCTTGGACTCGATCAGTTGGCTGCGCTATGTGGGGCTCGCAGGTTTGCTTGCGTTGGAAATCAAGCTTGGGATTGTGGTGTACAAGGCGGTTGTTTTCTCTGGACAATCAAAAGATGATGCGCAAGCAAAGTTCGAGTCAGAAGGTATTCCGCCTTGGCTGGCAAAATTCATGGCCTTTGAAGCCGCGCTTTGGCGCAAGGCCTGGCTATTTATCAAACGGGTCTTCTCCAAAAAGGAGAGATGACGCTGAATGCAACATTTAAACCGACCGCAATCACCAATCCTCGACCTATAGCTCTACTCAAAGCTAGTTCGTAGGGCGGGTGAAACCCGCGCTGCTTAGGTGCTTGATGTGCTGGCGGCGCGGGTTTCACCCGCCCTACCTTTTTCTTGCCTCTACAATGCAAAGCGCCACAGAATGCGATCCATTTTAGTGACTGCGAATCATCGTACCGAAAGCTTGCTCCGTCAGAATTTCCAACAACAGCGAATGCGGAATGCGGCCGTCGATGATATGCACTGTGTTGACGCCTGATTTGGCGGCGTCTAATGCTGATGAGATCTTCGGCAACATGCCGCCGGAGATAGTGCCATCGGCGAACATTTCGTCGATTTCTCTAGCAGACAAATCGGTCACCAAGTTGCCTTGCTTGTCCATCACGCCTGGGATGTTGGTCATCATGATCAGCTTTTCGGCCTTTAAAATCTCAGCGATTTTGCCTGCGACTAAGTCGGCATTGATGTTGTAAGCCTGTCCGTCTTCACCGAAACCGATAGGGGAAATAATTGGGATGAAGGCGTCATCTTGTAGCGCTTTCACCACCGCTGGATTGATCGCATCGATTTCACCGACGAAGCCGATATCCAAGAACTCGCCTGGGTTTTCGCGATCTGGCATTTTCAATTTGCGGGCGCGGATCAAACCACCGTCTTTACCGGTCAAACCAACGGCCTGACCGCCGTAGTGGTTAATCAACATCACGATATCTTGTTGCACTTCGCCGCCCAAGACCCATTCCACTACTTCCATGGTTTCTTCATCGGTGATGCGCATACCTTGGACGAAGTTGCCTTGTTTGCCAATCTTCTTCAACGCATTGTCAATTTGTGGCCCGCCACCGTGAACCACTACAGGGTTCATCCCGACCAATTTGAGCAAAATGACATCGCGTGCGAAACCGTGTTTCAGGTTTTCGTCTGTCATCGCATTCCCGCCGTATTTGACGACGATGGTCTTGCCATGAAATTTACGGATATACGGCAAAGCTTCTGCCAAGATCTCCGCTTTAATCTCTGGTTCGACGCCTGCTAAGCGGTCATGGGTTTCTACTGGAAGATTTGTGGTCGTGCTCATGTAAAGGTATCCTATTGAGAATGTCAGCCTAGCCTGAATTTTACAGGCAAAGCGGGGCAGGAATAAAATTCTGGACAAGGAATTTTCATAACAAAACAAAAACACTTTGCTATTTGCTGCCATTTTCTCGCAAATTCGCTGATAATCATGCCATGACTGCTCTACCTGAACTCCACCGCCAACTTGATGAGATGCGCCCCGCGCTGCTGCGCTTTGCTCTACTCCAGCTGCGCAACCACACGCACGCTGAAGACGTGGTGCAAGAGACTTTGCTCGCCGTCCTCGAAAAGCCCGATAACTTCAGCGGAAAATCGAGTTTGCGCACCTATGTGATCGGTATCTTGAAGTTCAAAATTATTGATTTATTACGTCTATCAGGTCGCGAGATTCAATTGACCGACTCCGAAGACAGTGAGCAGAGTGAAGCTGATCTAATCGATAGTTTGTTTCGGGCAGATGGCCACACCCACCAAGATGCCAATGCTTGGGGCTCACCGCACGGCACCCTCGAACAAAAAGATTTTTTCCGCACACTCGAGATTTGCTTAGAGAAATTACCCGCACAAACTGGTCGCGTCTTCATGATGCGAGAGTGGCTAGAACTATCGACCGAAGAAATTTGTAAGGAATTGGACATTACCACGTCTAACTTATGGGTCTTGCTTTACCGCGCGCGTTTGCGCCTGCGCGAATGTCTAGATCTCAACTGGTTTGGGAATCTCGCCAAATGAACCGGAATTTGAACCTCAGTTTGACCTGTTATTGAGTCCTTAAGCCTATGCGTTTCTTTTACACTTGCAAACAAGCTCATCAAATGCTGTCTGAGGGCATGGACCGTCAGCTCAGCGTCGCAGAGCGTGCCCAACTCAAGCTGCATTTAAGCATGTGTCGTTCTTGCAGCAACTTTAGTGGTCAGATGCGCCTATTGCGTGAAGCGATGAAAAAAATGTCGAAGGATGGCGGCGCGGAGTAAGTCTCTGCATAAACGTAGTTTGAGGCAGGCCCAAGCGACAGATGAGACTGCCGCACAATGTGTGTACTTCAATGGCTAAGCGTCGTAAAAAACCTAAATCTCGCGAATCAGTTACCATAATAACTTCTTGCACTTTTTTGCCTAAACCGCCTAAGGGCGAATGGAAAATACCATGCCAACCGAACCTACCTACACAGCGGTAACGAGCGAGCCGATTCCAGTCTCACAGCGTATCCGTGAACGCATCGTTAAAAGCAAAACGCGCTACCACGCTAACGACAACATTGCTGAATTTATTCAACCTGGCGAACTCGATGAATTGCTTGCTGAAGTTGAAGGCAAATTGCGTAGTGTGTTAGAAAGCTTAGTCATCGACACTAAGAGCGATCACAACACTTTAGATACAGGCCGCCGTGTCGCCAAAATGTACATTAACGAAATCTTCAAAGGTCGTTATGTACCGATGCCACCGGTCACTGAATTCCCCAACGCTTCGCACCTCAATGAACTGATGATTATTGGCCCAATCACGGTGCGCAGCGCTTGTTCACATCACCTATGCCCTATCATCGGCAAGGTATGGATCGGTGTCATGCCGAATGAACATTCGAACCTGATTGGCTTATCCAAATACGCCCGCATCGCCGAATGGATTATGAGTCGCCCGCAAATTCAAGAAGAAGCAGTGGTGCAACTCGCTGATGCTTTACAAAGCAAGATGCAACCCGATGGCTTGGCCGTAGTGATGGAAGCCGATCACTTCTGTATGCATTGGCGCGGCGTGAAAGATATGGATTCCAAAATGATCAATAGTGTGATGCACGGTTCATTCTTAAAAGATCCTAATTTGCGTCGCGAGTTTTTGTCACTGATTAAAAAATCCTAATTCGACATCAAGAAATCACCTTAACCTAAGAGGTTTACCATGTTAGTTCGTCTCTTGTATGCCAGCCGCGCGGTAGACAATAATTTGAATCAGACCGTACAGGCCATCATGCAGCAATCGCGTGATCACAATCCACAGCATGGCATTACTGGGATTTTATGCCATAGCGATGATGTATTCATGCAAGTGCTGGAAGGTGGACGTGAAGCCATCAACACTTTGTATAGCATGATTTTGCGCGACCCTCGACACAAAGACGTGGTGTTGTTGCACTATGAAGAAATCAGTGAGCGTCGCTATGCAGGTTGGACCATGGGTCAAGCCAATCTAGGGAAAATCAATCCATCCATTTTGTTGAAGTACTCTGCTTTGCCAGAGCTCAATCCGCATCGTATGTCGGGAAAAATGTCTTTGGCTTTGATCGAAGAATTAATGGCGACCGCTGCTATTGTTGGTCGAGCATAAATCGTCATGCAGCAAACAAAGAGGGAAGATTCGATGAATCTTCCTTTTTTTATGCCCTACCGCTTGCTGATCATTGCGCCGAATTAATTCACCGGATATTGTTGATTGACCTGTTCCGGCACAGGAGAGTCAATCGCAGCACAAATAGTTTTGATCAGATCAGCCGCATCAACCTCGAATTGTTCACCGGCCACTTGTAGCAATGCTCGAATAAGAAATGGCTTAGCCAATGGCGCTAATTGATTCAGTTGAGTTAAAGACTGTTTAACTTGGAAGTAATCAATCGCTTGCTTAGCGACGAAGTCCGAAGATTGTAAACTGACTTCTTGCAAACGATTCGCCACCTCACTAAAAACTGCCTGCGCTCGCTCCCCATGCGTATGCGCCATCAAGGACAGTATCAGTGCCGTTTGTGATGGCAACTCTGCGAGCTTTCCGTAACGTAAAGGAACGACACGTCCACTCGTTTCACTCAAGCGACGCTCCAAAATCGTCTGCAGTACGAACTCAGCTTGCGTGACCGTCTGATCAGCAATAATTAAACGACTAACCACGGCCATCATCTGTTTTTTCTGATCAACATCCAAAGAGCGCAAGGCGGGTGTTGCCAAGTCGAGTATGGGTAAGCGCGTCGCGCGAGACAAGGATTCTACCTGCTCCAAAAACAAAGTAGTCATGGCACATAGGTGTGGCACTGACCGGTTCAACACCTCGATCTGAACTTGATAGGCTTTAGCGTCAGCACGATCTAACAAAAGCGCATAGACCAAAGCGCTCGCCGCTTGTGGATCGCGCGCAGCGCCACGAATATCTTGTGGAATTGTAGTCTTAAGCACCTCAGCTGCTGGCATTTTTTGATCTGGTGCTTGATAGCCAAATTGAGGATGAAATGCCATCGCACTATTGTGAACCTCGCCCGCTAGATTCGATGGATTGATTCCTTCAGCTTTAGTTGATCCACCCGTCCATGGAATAGGATTGCCCGCGAACCCCATCGCATTTGACATGTCTTGCTGCCCGACTTCACTCTCTTCCGCGATCACATCAGCACTCAAGAAGTCGACTGGGCGGCCGTATAAACGCTCTAAACGCGTTTCAATCGGCGGATGGGTGGCAAACATACCAGACAACAAACTCGGTTTTGCCGCGCCTAGAAACATATGCGACAACTGCTCTGCATTCGGATTTCGAATACGTGAACCGCATTGATTCACTTTCGTCAAACCGCCTATTTTCTTGAGCGCACCGCCAATGCCATCTGGATTGCGCGTGAACTGTACCGCACTCGCGTCGGCCAAATATTCACGCTGACGAGAAACAGCCGATTTAATCAAACGACCGCAGAAAATACCGATATAGCCGATCGCAAACAAGGCTGCACCGAGCGCGATCATTAATAATTGGATCGAAGGGCCTTTCTCATCGCGGCTCCGAGACGAACCAAAACGCGCGCCCCAATTGAGCAAAATTTCACCAAGGCCAGCGATCATCTGTATGCCGAACAAAACGCCAATCAGCTTGACGTTCATACGCATGTCGCCATTCATAATATGGCTAAACTCGTGACCAATCACGCCTTGTAATTCATCACGATTGAGACGATTCAACGTGCCGCGCGTGACTGCAACGACAGCTTCATTTTGGTGATAGCCGGCAGCGAAAGCATTAATCGCTTCCTCTTGATCAAGAATATAAACCTTAGGGCAAGCGATCCCCGAAGCCAAGGCCATTTCTTCGACGATATTCAACAAACGGCGCTCTTGTCGATCACGCGAATTAGGATCAACTAGTCGTCCACCGGCCATCTCTGCCACAGCATCACCGCCGTCTTTGAGCTGTGCCATCTGGAATAAACTACCACCGGCAATCACCAAGATCGTCACGATCGAGATGGCAAGAAAGTAGCCTTTGGGATAAACATGTACCGCGGCAAAATGACCACCGCCCTTGGTCCAAATCCACAAGCCGGCTGCGACGAAATTCACGGCGACCACGATGGCGACAACCGCTAACAAAAACAAGAACAGCAGTTTTTTGCTTTCACGGTGGGCTTGATCTTGATGCTCGAAAAAATTCATCGTGGCCTCAGCTTGAACAAATACTTGAGTAAGACTTAGAACGACACTTTAACTGCTTTACGTTCTTCTGGTGCTTCTGTCGCTTGCAACAATTCACCGGCTTTGAAACCAAACATGCCAGCAAAGATATTGCCTGGGAATTGCTCAATCGAAGTGTTGTACTGCATTACGCTATCGTTATACGCTTGGCGCGCGAAAGAAATTTTGTTTTCTGTGCTGGTCAACTCTTCGGTCAACTGCAGCATGTTTTCGTTCGCTTTCAGATCTGGGTAAGCCTCAGACAACGCAAACATTTTTCCCAGTGAAGAGGCTAAAGCACCTTCTGAACGCGACAAAGCTTGCACCGCCGTGGCATCACTTGGATCTGCAGAAACCTGTGCATTGGCTGTCACCGCTTGGTTACGCGCTTGAATCACCGCTTCCAAAGTTTCGCGCTCATGCTTCATATAACCTTTAGCGACTTCGACCAAGTTCGGAATCAAGTCGTAACGGCGCTTCAGTTGCACATCAATTTGCGCGTAACCGTTCTTGAAGCGATTGCGTCCCGCCACCATGCTGTTATAGGTGGATATAGCCCAAAAAATCAGGCCAGCAATGACGACTAAAGTAATGATAAGTGCCATGTTAAATTCTCCTAGTGGAAAAAAAGACCGCCATGAGATTAATAATGAGACGGTCTTAAATAATGTAGATTTACTTCTGTTCTTCGTTTAAGTCAATTTTGCTCTTAGTTACCTGCAGGGCCTTCAGCTCAGCTTCGGTAATGTATTCAAACATCTTCGTCACCTTTTTCACGCCGCTCACCCCCGCGGCCACACTTGCTGCGGTGGCGCCTTCACTCTGTGTCACTCGCCCCATCAAATAGACATTGCCTGCTTCGGTCACAACTTTAAATGCGCTCTCGTTAATACCCTTGGTATCTACCAACGAAGCTTTGATCTTTGTCGTGATTAGGGCATCGTTCGAACGCGCCGAAATACTTGAAGCGCTGCCAATGACCAATTCGTTCAAGACAGCAGTCACGCCCTGCACGGCACGAAGTTCACGTTCAGCTGTGGCCTTTGCTGCTTCATCTGGCACTTCACCCGTCAATAGTGCGCGTCGGTTATAGCTATTGACATTGACATGAGCAGCGTCGGTCAAAGCACGTTTGATCGCAGACTCGCCTTTCAAGACGATCGTTTTGTCTTCGGTTTGCGCACCTAAAGTGCGACGATCAATTGCAGCCATGGTACCAACCACGGCACCACCTACAAACATCGCTACACAACCTTGCAAACTGACTAAAGCAGCGCAAGCTAGGCTGATGGTCATTACAGGTTTCGCTAGGGATTTCAAGGAAAAAGACTTCTTCACAGATTTATTCATCTGTATCACCTCCAAATAAAGCGGCATCGATGCCGTCACACAAACAATGTATGGTTAATAAATGTACTTCTTGAATGCGTGCTGTGCGATCGTGCGGCACGCAGATATGAACATCGGCTTCGGTCAATAGATCATTCATTTCACCACCACCTTTGCCGGTTAAAGCAATCACGCGCATGTCGCGTTCCAAAGCTGCATTCACGGCATTCAATACGCTAGAGGAATTGCCAGAAGTCGTGATTGCCAATAGCACGTCGCCCGCTTGCCCAAAAGCTTGTACTTGTTTCGCAAACACTTCTTGAAAACTATAGTCATTCGCCACTGCGGTCAAAATCGAAGAATCAACCGTTAGCGCCATCGCTGGTAATGGTAGACGTTCACGTTCGAAGCGACCCACCAGTTCCGCGGCAAAGTGCTGGCAGTCAGCAGCAGAGCCACCGTTGCCACAAGCTAGAATCTTATTGCCGTTAGAAAGCGCGGTGAACATTAGATCCACCGCTTGCCCAATCGGCTCTGCCAATAATTCGGCAGAAATCATTTTTAATTCGGCACTTTCCTGAAAGTGCGAGAGTATGCGTTGGTTTTTCATAGTGCGCGGATTATAGCGTGAGGAAGAGTAAATAAAGCGGAAACGCCGCAGGTAATAAATTCACGAATTTACCATGCGAGCAGAAAGGGAGTATTAGCAGTTTTGCAGGCTTCATGCCCTGATTTTACTGTAAAACGACCATTTCTAAGTCGAAATGACATTTTTCAACCATTGCAATTGATCGCCTTCGATCGCGATCAGATCGAAGCGACATGCTGGCTGAGTTGCTAATCCCTGCAAATAGACTTGCGCTGCATGAATTAAGCGCCTTTGTTTGGTTAAGGTAACGCTGGCGACCGCGCCACCAAATCGTCGATTGGCGCGCTGGCGAACTTCAACAAAGACCAAATAATTAGCGTCACGCATAATGAGATCAATTTCTCCTCCTTTGCAGAGGAAACTGCGTTGCACCAATTGCAAACCCCGCGCTTGTAAAAACGTCAGTGCCCTCTCTTCTGCGGCGTCGCCACAGCGTTGCTTTGAGGTGCGTATCGCCGCTAAACGTTTAGTCAGCCAATTTGACTCTGGCATAGCGTACAATCCTTGAATCTTTGATCTTCACTGTTTATCTCCCGTCATGAGCCAAGAACCCGCTGCGACGTTTAATCCTAGTGCCCTGTTTGAGTCTGTTCATCAACAGACTTATGCTAACGCTACTCTGTATATTATTGCAACACCTATTGGCAATAGCGCTGACATTTCCCTCCGTGCATTGCATGTCCTGCACATTGCGGATGCAGTGGCGTGCGAAGACACCCGCAATACGGCGCAACTTTTAACTCGTTATGGTCTGCACAAACCCTTAATTGCTGCACACATGCACAATGAGCACGAAGTTGCTGAGAAGATTATTCAAAGACTGCAAGCAGGTGAACGCATTGCTCTCGTATCTGACGCTGGGACACCGGCGGTATCTGATCCGGGTGCCATTATTGTTGATGCTGTGCGTAAGGCTGGACTACGTGTTTCACCCTTGCCGGGCGCCTCTGCAGCAATTAGCGCCCTGTCGGCAAGTGGCTTGATTAATGATCGCTTCTATTTCGTCGGTTTTCTACCAAGCAAGGCAGGCCAACGCGATACCTGCTTGCAATCGCTTGCGGCTATCCCGGCGACGCTTATTTTCTACGAAGCGCCACATCGCATTACCGAGAGTACCAAGGCACTTCTCAGTAATTTTGGCCCCGATCGACGTATCGTTTTTGCTCGCGAAGTCACTAAATTATTCGAAGAAATCCACCGCTGTTCGTTGGCTGAAGCGGTCGATTGGTTGGCGCAAGATAATCATCGAGAAAAAGGGGAATATGTAGTCTTGGTGGAAGGCATGCCAGCAGCAGACGCCGATGATCTCGTTGAAGCGAAACGTGTCTTACGTATTCTGCTAGAAGAACTCTCAGTCAAACAAGCCGCTAATTTGGCGGCGCAAATTACAGGAAAAAAGAAAAACACACTGTATCAAATCGCCTTAGACATGAAGGCGGATGAGGAATAGTCGGTACGCAATGTCTCTCGATTAACGCTGGACAATGATAGGCTTCGCGACCACGCTCGCCATTTTTTCTAACATCGTTTGGGCGTCGATTCGGGTCGCGAATGGACCGGCTTGCAAACGATACAGGTTGCCCTGCTGAACAATTTCAAACACGAGTTCGAGTGAACCGAGCTGATCGCGAATTTTTTGTCGTATCTGTTCACGGCTCGATTCTGCATTGGCACGAATCCCAAATGCTGCAAACTGAAGGTAGAAAGCCGATGGGCTCTCTGGGGCTTTTAGGTTTTCTGAGTTTGATACGACCACACTCTTCTCAGCAATATTGGGCTGAACAGGACTTGCCGTGCTAGGTCGATTCTTACTCGTCGCTAGCACTTGCCTCTCACGTTCTAGTGCTTTATCGGCAGCCAGTGCATTATCTGATGGTTCTTGTTCGACTTGCGCGATTTGATTCTTGCGATTCTCCGCCATACGAGCAATTTCATCCGGTAACAAGCGCTCGATTTCAATTTCACTACTACCTTTGCCGATATAACCTAGCTTGAGCGCTGCGGTGTATGACAAGTCCATCACACGATTCGAATGAAATGGACCACGATCGTTGATGCGCACAATGATTTGTTTGCCATTCGCGAGGTTCGTCACTCTGGCATAGGAAGGTATCGGCAAGATCGGGTGCGCGGCTGTGATTTTAAACATATCATAAGGCTCCCCTGACGAGGTGCGCTTGCCATGGAATTTCTTACCATACCAACTCGCTACACCGCGTTGTTTAAATGGCGTTGTCGCATCGTTGATCGGCGTATAGGTCTTCCCAAAAACTTGATATGGTTTATTGCCGGTGCGGGAGTATGGCTCAACAGTCGGCACAGGGTCTGGCACCTTGTCCAAGTTAGGTGGAATATTTTCACCCGGTCCATCATCCTGATAATAACCGCCTCGATTCGGATTAGAAGGTGCTAGTTTTTCAGACACAACAGCATTTGCATCCGGCCTAGTAGCAGCGGTATTGGCCTTAGACGTTTGCTTGGGCGGGCTTGAACAGGCCGTCAACGCAAACGCCAATAGGACTAGCAATAATTTGGTCGAGAGTCGCATCAAGACTTCATTAGCCCACGATGGTGTTGCACACTCATTAGAATGCCGAGCCCCATACCCAAAGTCATCATCGCTGTTCCACCAAAACTCATGAACGGCAAAGGAACACCAACCACCGGCAAAATACCGACAACCATGCCAAGATTAACAAAGGCATAGGTAAAGAAAATCGAGGTGACAGCACCGGCCATCAAACGGGCAAACATAGTCGGTGCATTGGCGGCAATCATCAGCCCCCTGACCACTACCAGGAAATACAGCGTCACTAAGAATAGGCTACCGATGAAACCAAACTCTTCAAGGTAGACCGCAGAAATAAAGTCGGTCGTGTGCTCAGGAACAAACTCAAGATGCGACTGCGTACCGTTTTTCCAGCCTTTACCTGTCGATCCACCTGAACCAACCGCAATAATCGATTGAATAATGTGAAAGCCCTTACCCAAAGCATCTTTGGTCGGGTCAAGCATAATCATCACGCGGTCTTTTTGATAGTCATGCAAACGCGGCCATATCACCGTCGGTACGAGTAACACCGCTGCCAAGAATAGGCCTATCAACAACCTCCACGATAACCCAGCCAAAAAGATAACCGTAAAACCTACCGCACCCACCAATAAGGCGGTACCTAAGTCTGGTTGTTTGACGATCAAACCTAATGGGATCGCAAGTATCACTGCCGCCACGCAGAAGTCTTTCCAGCGCAAAGACCCTTCACGTTTTTGAAAATACCACGCCAACATTAAAGGCACGGCAATCTTCAGAATTTCCGACGGCTGGATGTCGATCCCAAGATGCAACCAACGACGAGCACCCTTTTTAATAATGCCGAACAAGGCAACCGCGATCAATAAGGAAACTCCAACAACATAAATCGGAATGGCGAAACGCATTAAGGTTTGGGGTGGAACATTGGCGATAAACCACATCACGAAAAAAGCAATAATGATGTTACGCAAATGGTTCTCAAGTCGCCCTGGAAAATCCATCCCAGCCGAGTACATAGTGACGATACCGGTACTAATGATTAAGAAAATGAGTATCGCTAACGGTACGTCGAACACAAAAAAGTAGGCGCGAAAGCGTTGCCAATAGACTGACTTATTTTCCATGTCACTTCCTCTTAGCAGGATTTGTTGCAGGCATCGACGCTGGCGCATTTGCAGTCGCGGTCGGCAAAGAAGCCGAAGTTACAGGCATTGATGCGGGCGCCGCAACTGGTTTTTGGGGCACCAAAGCATCATCGATTTCGTCGTTTTCCATTACTGCCGCGTGTGAGGCTGCCATGGCCTTCGCCTTGTCATCTGGACGTTTGCCAAGCAAGAAATAATCGAATGCCTTGCGCACGATAGGTGCTGCAGCGGCAGCGCCTTTACCACCGTTCTCTACGATAATTGCGACCGCAATCTTTGGTTTATCGGCCGGAGCAAAAGAGATATACCATGCGTGATCGCGATAACGTTCAGCAATTTTGTTGGCGTCATACTTTTCGCCTTTTTTCATACCGATAACCTGCGCAGTTCCGGTCTTACCGCCAGCCACATATTCAGCGCCCAAGAACGCGGTCCGTCCTGTACCCTCTTTGGATACACCAACCATTGCGTTCTTAATGATTTCGATATTTTCTGGCTTCAATGGGATTCGCGAGCTTTCCTTCGGCACCGTCAATACACGTTCTTTGGAATGCGG
>CANHZI010000139.1 GCA_947464955.1 Oxalobacteraceae bacterium | reverse complement strand
AACATATATTCTTGGGGATCGCCGCATTACTTATTGTTGCATCCGCTTGTTGGCTCATAGCGCAGTTCGCGGCGTGGTCAATTCCGACTTGGTTTGCGCTATCGGTTTATGGGCAACAGTATGTAATAGGCATTAGCCTTGGCATTGGATTGGTGACCCTGCTTGTTGGCCTAAGATTGAATCTTGTTCGTCAAAGAAAACAAGAACAAGAGTAATGGTAAAGATAAAAGAAGAAAGTGGACCTGAATGAATAGTGGGGATGAGGAGCAATCCAACTTATATGAACTTATTGGCGGAGCTGATAAGTTGCGGGAACTAGTCGATCGCTTTTACGACTTAATGCAACTCGAGCCAGAATTCGCAGGTATTCACGCCATGCATCCGCAGCCCAATGAAAGCTCACGTGATAAGTTGTTTTGGTTTTTGTCGGGTTGGATGGGTGGGCCAAATTTGTATATCGAGCAGTTTGGTCACCCACGTCTTAGAGCACGTCATTTGCCCTATGCCATTGGCGTTTCAGAACGGGATCAATGGCTACGTTGTATGGCCTGGGCGATGCAAGATGTGAAGATAGAAGAGCAGCTACAAGAACATTTAATGCATTCGTTTCTGCAGACCGCCGATTGGATGAGAAATAAGGCGGAGTAATTTACGTAACCCTCTATTTGTATCAAATGACTGGCCTGGCAGACATCGGCATGGGCTTGTAGTACATCAAAAACATCAAAATCATCCACTAGAAAACTATGACAGTATTCGAAATTATTTTGCTGATCGCTGTGGCTATTAGCATCGTCTTGCAGTTGCTCGTTCTGTTACGCAAAGCTGACCAGCAAGCAGATGCGCAAGTTCAACTTTTGCAGAATCAACTGCAGCAGAATCATGAGCAACAACAACAAGTGCAAGAACGCAGCGAACGTTCTTTGCGCGAGCAAGTCCTATCGACGGCGCAAGCGACACGTCAAGAATTGGGCGGAAATTTCTCACAATTTCAACAAAACTTAGCCGCGCAGTTGACTAGCGTCGCCACCCTACAAAATAATCAAATTGATGCCTTTTCTCAGCAATTGGTAAAGCTCAATGAGACTAACGCTTTGCAGCTAGAAAATATGCGCCAGGCCTTGATCCAACAAAGCCAAACAGCACGCGAAGAGCAGGGGGCAAGTCTCAAGGCTTTTGCCGATACCTTAAATCAAACTCTCAATAATTTGACAGAATCAAACGCCTTGCGCATGAGTGAGATTCGCTCAACACTGGAACAAAAAATCCAGCAATTGCAAGCAGAGAACGCAAGCAAGTTAGAGGAAATGCGCAAAACGGTCGATGAGAAATTGCATGCGACTTTGGAGCAGCGCTTGGGCGAGTCGTTCAAGCAAGTGTCAGATCGTTTGGAAAAAGTACATCAAGGCTTGGGGGAAATGCAGCAATTGGCGATTGGTGTTGGGGACTTAAAGCGTGTTCTTACCAATGTCAAAACACGCGGCACTTGGGGCGAAGTGCAATTAGAAATGGTGTTGGAGCAAATGCTGACGCCCGACCAATACGCCAAGAACGTAGAAACGGTTCCTGGTAGTGGCGAACGAGTCGAGTTTGCGATCAAGTTGCCCGGCAAAGACGATGACAAAGCACCAGTGTGGATGCCAATTGATGCCAAATTCCCGAAAGAGCAATATGAACGTTTGCTCGATGCGGCTGAACGTGCAGATGCTGAGGGTGTTGCGCAAGCGGGGAAAGAGTTAGAACGTGCGATCCGTGGTGAAGCGAAAACCATCGCCGAAAAATATTTGTCGCCTCCATTGACCACGGATTTCGCGATCCTATTTTTGCCGACCGAAGGTTTGTATGCAGAAGTGATGCGTCGTCCAGGTTTGGCCGATGACCTTCAGCGCACTTTCCGTGTTTCGATTTCTGGGCCATCGACTTTATCCGCATTACTTAATAGCTTACAGATGGGTTTCCGCACTCTGGTTTTGGAAAAACGTTCTTCTGAGGTGTGGCAAGTCTTGGGGGCCGTTAAGACCGAGTTTGGAAAGTTTGGTGACGTCTTGGCGGCGACGAAGAATGCCTTACAGAAGGCTGCGGATAACATCGACAAAGCCGAAACCCGTAGTCGTCAAATGACACGCAAGTTGAAACTAGTGGAAGCGCTACCTAGCGAGCAGGCGCAAAGCTTGCTCGGAATCGACGACGTTAACCCGGAGGACGACAATTAGTCGTCGATTTTCCCAGAGATTGGCAGGGTGAACCAGAAGGTCGAACCCTGATTGATCACAGATTCAAACCCAATCTGGCCGCCCATTAGTTGTACAAGCGCTTTGCAGATGCTCAGGCCCAATCCCGTGCCTTTTTGTGGGCGGCTATCAGCAGCGGAACTTTGTGCAAATCGATGGAAAATATTCGGGTGATAAGAGGGGGGGATGCCTGTCCCAAAATCTTGAATTTCAACCCTAACCATGTCTTCTTGTTCTAGCAGACGAATTTGAATTTCACTCGCTTGCGGTGAAAAACGCACCGCGTTCGACAGCAAATTGGCAAAAATTTGCTGAACGCGATTCGCATCTATCATGACCCAGATCGGAACGATGGGATCGGCGAGCACATAACGTATTTGTTTTTGCGTTGCGTAAATTTCGTTATCGCTCAAGCAAATTTTAGTTAGCCCAACGAGATCAACTCTCTGTAAGTTAAGGGATAAAGTGCCTGAAGCAATCTTTTCCACATCGATGATGTCGCTCAGCAAATTGCTTAAGCGTTCGGAATTGCGTAAGGCAACTTTAACCAAATTTCGGGCTGTCGGAGGCAAAGTCACAAGTGTTTCGCTGGCAAGCAGTCCCAAAGCGCCATGTATCGAGGTCAGTGGCGTACGCAATTCGTGATTGACGGTGGAAACATACTCACTCTGCACTTGATCGTGCGTCTCGCGCTTCTTCAGATTTTGGTGCATTTCTAGCAAATTGCTGTAGGCACGCAGAGAAGAGATCACGGTCGTACGTAATTTTTGTACCGTTAGTTCGGATTTGTCTTTGTAATCGTTGATATCGTATTCTGCAACGACTTCAGTTTCAGGTGCTTTGCCAGACTGTCCCGTGCGTAAAACGATACGAACCAGTTGATTCTTCAATTTTTCACGAATTTGACGCGTCAGAACTAGACCTGCATCTTCGGTTTCCATCACAACATCGAGCAGCACGAGTGCAATGTCATTGGGTTTGCTCAGGATGTCGTAAGCCTCTTTGCCACTATAGGCCGAAATCAGTTCTAGAGGCCGATCTTGAAACCTAAAATCACTGAGAACGAGACGCGTAACATGATGCATGTCAGCATCATCGTCAACGATTAATACCCGCCAGACATTGGGATTGCTGATGCCGAGGTCAATGATTTCCTCGATATCTTCTACTACCAATACTTCATCTTCATCCATTACCGGCTTTTCCATCGACAGCTTTCTCGACCAACTAAGACTTGGCAATCTTAATTCAGATTCATTACCACAACAAGACCGAACGGCATTTTGTCGGATTTCGTTTTGATCCTGAAGATTTATTGTTAAAAAGTTATTTTAAGCTGAGTCGTAGATTACTCAGCGAGAGATCTTACGGTTAAATGAAAGCGATAAGCTAAAAAAACTTAGGTTTGTAGACCATTAAATAATAAGTGCCTAACATCGCAATAAATGCAGGATAGCCGAGCCACTCCCAATATTTTGCAAATTGCCAGTAGCGTTCATCTAATGAAGTCTGATTTGCCACGGCACAGACGGCCATAGCCCGCATTTGGATTTGCAGCCACAACACAGGCAGCCAACAGATTCCAGCGATCGCGTAGAAAATAATGGAAATTTGCACCCAGCTGTTGCCGAGATCCCATCCGCTTTGATGCAGTAAAAAAAGACCGCTTAACGGCTGGATGATCACAGCTGGTGTGGTGAAACACCAATCAGCCAAGACCACCAAGCGTGAGACTTCCGCGATCGCAATGACATTCTTACTGCGGTTAACAAAGTATAGATAGAAGGCAGAGCCAAAGCCGGTGCCGACTAATACAACCGAGCTGACGATATGCAGGGTCTTGATGAGTAGATAGTAATTCATATGATGCGCCGTTTCCCTTGCACAAATAGAATGATCAACACAGCAATAATGGGAACGTTTTTAGTGATAGGGCCAAAAGGCTGAGTTAGAAATTCTGGCAAACGCGCCGCCACGATTAGGCTATACAAGAAGATCATCGCGATCTGGAAAAGCCATAAACAACGAGAAGGGCGAAGGAGCGTTAAGACGCCTACAACAATGTCTAAGACCGATGCGCTAATCAGAATGAATGGCGCGATCGCCGCAGCAACACCGACACTGGTTAATAGAGCATAACTCGCTTGCGTTGGATAAATGTAGAGGGGAACGATGCCACTGGTGATCCACACGAACGCAATACTGAAACGCAGAACTAAGTTTGACCATGTGGTGGTCGCTTCATCCGCCATTTTTTGTCCCTGTTGTTGATTGAACCATGCTTTCGGTCCAATTGGTATGCGACCAAGAAAATGATGAAAAGCTGTGGCATTAGCGATATTGTGTTGACACAGCATACGTAGCGTTTCAGGGGCAAATACGCGCTGAGGTAAGAATTGTGCAAACCATGCGGATAGCCACATCAAATACATAGGCATAGAGATGAACCAAGCTGGCGATAAGCCCATCAAGTCGCGATAGTGTTGCAACATGTCTCGGTAGGACATCGCTTCTGGACCTACCGCATTGAGTGTGATCTGCGTATGCTCATGCGCTTCAATCTTGCTGATCCAGATTTGAATAGCCGCGCAGATATCGTCGACGTGAACCGGTTGTATTTGTTGTTCTCCATCGCCTGGTAAAGCGATCAAGGGCAGGCTCGCTAATGTGCGAAAGAGTTTGCTGCTTGCACCATCTGCGCCGACGACTAATGAAGGCCGCAATAGCAGATAAGGAAGATGCAGGTGTTTAAGGCTGGCATCGGCTCGGCGTTTGCTTTGTAAGTATGCGCTCAGTGGCTTTGGTGCTTGATGTTCGTCGACGGGCCCTAACGCAGAGATTTGTACGATGCCGCGCAACCCTAGTCTATCGGCAGCTTGAAACATGGCACGTGGAGAAGCGTCGTGTATTGCCGCAAAACTTTGGTTCTTGTCTTGTTTTAAGATG
Organism: Oxalobacteraceae bacterium; assembly: GCA_947464955.1. Taxonomy (GTDB): domain Bacteria; phylum Pseudomonadota; class Gammaproteobacteria; order Burkholderiales; family Burkholderiaceae_D; genus Undibacterium. The sequence goes on along the minus strand of CANHZI010000139.1, from coordinate 7,330 downwards.
CCGACAGCGTTGATGATGAGATCAAGCCCTCCATGCACTTGTTGTATGGTCTTTAAACGTTTTTCCCATTGTTCGATGCTAACGGGAATAGCAAAATCCAAACTAATTTGATCGTCGTCATCGCATTGCCTTTGCGCGCTCAGTACTTGATGCCCGGCTTGGATTAACGTCTGACAAATATGCCTACCGATAAAACCTTGTGCACCACAGACTAAGATTTTCATGATGTGACCTCTACTTTTTGTTGATCTTGTGGAGATGGCAGGCGCTTATCGTTCGCAATGTCCTTCGTGACAGGCCTTGCTTTGTTGCGCGGCACGGTTTGCTTGGCGTCGTATAGCTCGATCACGCGCGATTTTGAACAGCACACCTGAAAATCGGTCAGAGAGACGATAGCGATTGCGTGCGATGTGCGGATATAACCAATCACAGAATGGTTTCAGGATCGGTAATTTGGTGGGTGCAGTGAGCCAGCCCAATCCAACCGCACCATAGGCCAAACGAAAAACTTCAACGCCACTGACAATTTCACCATCAGCTCGACGAGCATGAATGATTTCCATCATCGCTTCTTGACTCGCGGGAGCATGCTCGTCTTTAAAGTCTTCGCCCGAGACATCCACAAATTGCAGTAATTGTTTGTCGTTACGCGCTTTGAGATTGTCGATTTCGAGTTTGCACAGAGGACATGATTCGTCGTAGTAAATCGTGAGTGGATAGATGTTCATGGTCTTTCCTTTCGTTTAAATTGTATTCTTTTATGTCTGTTATTTCTGTCAAAACAGAAATATGATTTTCGAAAAAAACGCAAGACAAATTGGGTTCTTGCGCCGTTTTTAGTTCTTTCTATTTAGTCTTGCTTCTGTTTACTGTCATCGCCACGAACAAATTGCTGAACTTTGGCTCCCATTTTGAGTAATTTCATCAAGGTACTTGGCTCAAGCCTCAACATTTCATCGGTCCAGCTGGTCAAGGTTTTCATGAGCGCCAAGGTCTCGCTGATGCGTAGTTTCGTCGCTCTATCTTCTTGGTCGAGGTCAGGGCTATCAAGGCAAGCTTGCAAGGTAGCGATAGTCGGATTGAACTCTCGCTCTTTACGTTCTCTGACCACCGTCCTAAATAGTTCCCAGACATCCAGTGAGGTTTCAAAGTGCGCGCGACGATCTCCCATCACATGGGCCAACTTCACCAGCTTCCAGTTCTGCAATTCTTTCAAAGAATTCGACACATTCGAGCGCGCCACACCCAAGGTGTCGGCGATTTCTTCTGCAGGTAAGGGCGCGCCGACGATATAGAGCAGCGCATGAATCTGGCTAACGGTACGATTCACGCCCCACAGCGTGCCCATTTCGCCCCAGTGCAGGATAAATTTTTGTTTGACAGGTGTAAGTTCCATAACTGCAGTCTAGTTATTTACTTTATTTCTGTCAAGAGAGAAATGTGGTGGGCGTTCATATTGAATCGACACCGATGGTTGTTAAACGAAATGCGTAGGATTACGCTCTACAGGAGGGAAACTATTTGCAATGATCCGTCGCAGCTTGGTAAGCGATGACGAAGATCGACAAAATACTGCCGCCTTGACGTACACAGTCGGGTTTGACTGCCGCATCGGCTGCTTGCTGGAAGCGCTCATGTTTCGTCAGTTTTTGCGTGCTCATAGGCTTATTGCTTGCCTCGGCCATTTTTTGGATATCACTCTTGCTCTCTTCATAAGCGAGGCGGGCTGCGCGGCTATCGAATTTCTTGCTATTGAGGTTTTCACTGGCTGGTGTGGTCGAGTTAATGCTTTCAACTACACTGTCGAAGCTCACAGGTTTTTCAGTATTGACGACCGGACTATTTGATGGTGCGCTGATCGTTGTGACAGGCACTATCGGTTTGGTTTGATTTGAAAGTATTCTGGTCGGTCTGTTGGACACCACGATAGGTGTTGGAGGAGGGGTGGGTTTGCTGATCTCAGGCTTAGGAAGACTGGGACGTATCCAAGTTAGCAGCAGGGTGTGCGCTTTCTCTGCCGTCTTCGATACTGGTTTGAATTCGAGCGTGAACTGCGCCAACATCACCAAGGTCAAGCCAATTGCGAACAACATAGCAAAGCTACGTTGCGATTTACTGGAAACGAGAAAGTCGTTGCTTGCGAGGGCGGCGTTCATACTCTTCAATGAGTTCAGACATGAGTGCAATGAATTTCGCGATAATAGCCGAAAAATCGGGTGACAAACGCTTTAAGGGATGAAAACCAGGTGCCAGAAAGAAAACGGCGCGCGAGGTATTAGCTCATGCGCCGTTGAGAACTATCTGCCAGTACTTTTGAAGTGATGAGGAAGTTTACTCTGCCGCGATCTGCAGCACCAACTTACCGAAATTCTTACCTTCAAACAGCATGTTTAAAGTAGCAGGGAAGTTATCGATCCCTTGCACGATATCTTCACGCGTATGGAATTGGCCTTGCGCCATCCACGAGCCCATTTCTTTGACGGCCTCATGATAACGCGGTGCGTAGTCAAAAACCACGATGCCTTCCATACGAGCCCGATTGACTAGCAATGACAAGTAATTCGATGGGCCTTGAATCGGCGTTGTATTGTTGTATTGAGAGATGGCGCCGCAAATAATGATGCGCGCTTTCATATTGATACGAGTGAGCACGGTGTCGAGAATCTCACCGCCTACATTATCGAAATAAATGTCGACGCCATTGGGGCAGTGCTCTTTCAGGCCATCTTTAACCGAACTATTTTTATAGTCGATGCAAGCATCAAAACCGAGTTCGTTGACGACGAAATCACACTTGTCTTTGCCACCAGCAATACCAACGACACGGCAGCCTTTTTGTTTTGCCACTTGGCCCACAGTTTGGCCTACCGCGCCCGCAGCACCGGAAACCACAACTGTTTCGCCGGCTTTAGGCATGCCGACGTCGAGCAAACCAAAATAAGCGGTCATGCCAGGCATGCCGAGTGCATTCAAATATTTAGGCAAGGGTGCAAAGCTTGGATCAATTTTATAGAAGGCGCCGTATTTACTATCGGCTGCACCGATCCAATACTCTTGGACACCTGTGCTACCAGACACGATGTCGCCCACTTTAAATTTGTCGGATTTTGATTCCACCACGCGCCCAACGCCACCAGCACGCATAACTTCGTTAATTTCTACCGGGCGAATATACGATTTGCCACCATTCATCCAACCGCGCATTGCTGGGTCGATAGAGATGTACAGTGTCTTCACCACGATCTCACCATCTTCTAGCTCACGAACTGGTTCTTGCGTGTGCGTCCAGTTATCGGCGGTAGGCAAACCCACTGGGCGTGCAGCAAGGCGGATTTGGTGATTCGTCAGCGGGTGAGGGCGATTGCTCATATTTGGGTCTCCAGCGTAAGTCTTATGATAGAAAAAAGAGGCAGTCATGCAATAAAACATGAAGACTATACCCGAATTAGAACGAACGTGCTTTTTTATTTAAGATGTCGAAAATATCTGCTTTTTTGCTGCAAGTGCAAAAAGCCAGTGTATCGTGCGACAATGCTTGTTTTGCTTCGACAACCAAATTTCCCCTAGCCAATAGCGCGAAGGGCTAATAGAGATTTATTTATGATGACGCCCGAATATATTCTGACTTTGTCTTGCCCTGATCAACGTGGAATTGTGCATAGTGTGTCTGGCTTTTTAGCGACACATGGTTGCAATATTATTGATTCCGCGCAGTTCGGTGACGCACATTCAAAATTATTCTTTATGCGCGTTCATTTTTCTGCCGACGACAAAAGTATAGGCGACCCAATTTTACGTGCAGATTTCGCGACCTTGGCCGCAAGTTGGGGCATGCAATGGCAATTGCACGATGCGCATCACAAGCCACGCGTGGTCTTGTTGGTGTCGAAAATTGGCCATTGCTTGAATGATCTGCTGTTCCGCTACAAAAGCGGTCTATTGCCAGTCGAGATTAAGGCGATCGTATCGAATCACACCGATTTTTATCAATTGGCGGCCAGTTACAACATTCCTTTCCATCATTTGCCTTTAGCGGCTGGCGCCTCAGCTGAAGCGAAGCAAGCCCAAGAACAAAAAGTACTCGAGGTGATCAACGCGAATCAAGCTGAGTTAGTGGTGTTGGCGCGTTATATGCAAATTTTGTCGAATCACATGTGCGAGGCCCTCAGTGGTCGTGCCATCAATATTCATCATTCATTCTTGCCGAGCTTTAAAGGTGCTAAGCCTTACTACCAAGCCCATGATCGTGGTGTGAAATTGATTGGGGCGACGGCACATTTTGTGACCGGTGATCTCGATGAAGGCCCAATCATCGAGCAAGACGTCGAGCGTGTTGACCATGCGATGGACCCTGAAAAATTGACGGCCATCGGTCGCGATGTGGAATGCGTGGTGTTGGCACGGGCGGTCAACTATTTCGTCGAACATCGAATCTTATTGAACGGGCATAAGACCGTGATTTTTAGATAGTCTAGAAATCTGAGTTAAGCCCCTAGTATAGAACCCAAACAAGAACAACCACAAAAAAAGAGAAGCAGAAACAATGGCATTAAAATCGACCATCTACAAAGCAGAACTGAATATTTCCGACATGGATCGCGGCTATTACGCTGATCACAGTCTCACTATTGCACGTCACCCATCCGAAACCGATGAACGCATGATGGTGCGCGTCTTGGCATTTGCGATTCATGCCAGCGAGCGCATGGCTTTTGGTAAAGGAATTTCAGATACAGAAGAACCTGACTTCTGGGAGAAAGACTATACCGATGCCATTCTGTTGTGGGGCGAAGTCGGTCAGCCTGATGACCGTCGATTATTGAAAGCCTGCGGCCGTGCCGAGCAAGTATTCGTTTATAGCTTTTCCCACGCGAGCAATATCTGGTGGAAGCAAATGAATAGCCGTTTAGATCGCGCGAAAAATCTTTGTGTAAAAAATATCGCTTCTGAAACCAGTCAAGAATTGGCAAAACTAGCAGAACGTACGATGCAATTACAATGTACGATACAAGACGGTCAGATTTGGTTGTCCGGTGGCGATCAGTCTGTGCAAATTGATCTGGAGACTTTCAAGGAATTTGGTTGAAGCGGCTTCCAGTCAGAAAGCAAAAGAAAAATCGCCTCCATCATTGATGAGAGGCGATTCTTTTATGGGAGGTGTTGATGAGAGACCTACTGGCCGATTAAGCTAAGGCAACACCATTGGCATCGAAGTAGCCCTCGAACAGGATAGAACTCAAATAGCGTTCACCAGAATCGGGCAGAACAACAACGATAGTCTTGCCCGCATTTTCTGGCAGCTTTGCCAAGCGCACTGCCACTGCGGTCGCCGCACCGCAAGAGATACCGGCCAAAATACCTTCTTCTTTTGCGAGGCGCTGTGCGAATTGCACTGCTTCTTCATTACTGACTTGTTCAATTTGATCGACCAAGTCAAGGTCGAGTACGTCTGGTACGAAGCCAGCGCCAATGCCTTGGATCTTATGCGGAGCAGGTTGAATCGGCAAACCAGCACGCTTTTGTGTCAATACTGGGCTGCTAACTGGCTCAACCGCAACCGTGGTAATTGCTTTGCCTTGGCTTTGTTTGATATAGCGAGAAACGCCTGTGATCGTGCCGCCTGTGCCAACGCCTGCAACGAAAATATCGACTTTACCTTCGGTATCATTCCAAATTTCGGGACCTGTCGTCTTTTCATGGATAGCAGGGTTCGCGGGGTTTTTGAATTGCTGTAGCAATACATAACGATCAGGATCGCTGGCGCGAATTTCTTCGGCTTTGGCGATGGCGCCATTCATGCCTTTTGCCCCTTCGGTTAACACGAGTTTGGCGCCGAATGCCACCAGTAATTTACGGCGTTCCACACTCATGGTTTCCGGCATCGTCAATGTCAAAGGAATGCCTTTGGCTGCTGCGACGAAGGCTAAAGCGATACCGGTATTGCCGCTGGTGGGTTCGATTAATTCTTTGCCAGGCCCGAGCAAACCGCGCGCTTCAGCATCTGCCACCATGGCTGCGCCGATACGGCATTTAACAGAATACGCAGGATTGCGACCTTCGATTTTTGCCAGCACTGTGGCACCTGCGCCATCAGTGACACGGTTCAACTTGACTAGCGGGGTGCGACCGATGGAATCGGCATTATTTTGATAGATTGCCATGTGTTCTCCTAGTTGGTGGCACTGCGAGGCTCAATTCTCAACGAGCTTGGCTGGCAAAGCCACCGATTAATTGGGGGAAGTCATCCAGCATCGCGAGGATGCAAACCGACTTCATAGCGCAACAGCATACTGTAGCCGCCATTTTTGTTCAAAGAATATAAGCGCATATCCTTATAGTGAAAAGTGTAGGAAAGACTTTTGTCCAAGCTGTTAAGTGGCGCAAGCTTGAGGAGACGATGTTCGTTTCGATTGAACAAAAGTCGATTAGACCTCAAGCCAACAGTCTCACTGTTTATGCTTCTTTTCTGAAACCAATTATTTACGTGAAATCGGTCTTAATTCAATAATTTGTTGCGCAGCAGCCTCTACCGCTTTTCGGCTATACAACAAGGGAAAGTATTCCCCCTTGGACCATGGCGTCGCGAGGTCGCGATAATGTGGGCTAGCAGGGTCACCAGACTGACCGGGGGCATTCATGGCTTTTGAGTTATCCCAATTGCCAACGTCAACAACGACACGAAAGCTAGGTCCGTTAATCTGCACAAAATCTTGCAGACGATACGAAGACTGATTCACACTATTCGCACTGCCACCACGCGGCAGTGGGCCGACGTCGTATTGTGCTTTGCCTTTACTATCAAGCAGAGGGGAGAATGGGTGGGCAAACAAGGTCTTTTGTAAGTCACCCCAACGCCATTGCTGTGTTTGTGTTCCCAAGCGTTTTTCTAATTGTTGATACGCGTGTGCCAAACTTGTGATCAGTAATTGGTCACGTCTTTGTTTTGCTTGATCCACGCTGTCGCCAAATTGCGAAGGGAAAGCATCTTGTGCTTCGAGGTTTTTCAACATCAAAGTCAAATCAGGCAAGGTTGTGACTAGATAAGATTTCTGCCCGAGCATGAGGTCTTTGTATTGCGGCCCCAAGCTTTGTGAATACCAATATTGATAAAGGGCTGCTGCGGCTGAATCAGCATTTTCTTGTCGGTCCCAAGTACTGAGCATTTGTATCGCTCGTTTTGCTTGTTCTTGATTGAGCAAGCTCGCTTCTGGAATCGCGGTGAGGAGACGAATCAAGCGCTCGGCAGGTAATGACAAGATATCGTTTTGCAGCCGCATTGAATCTTCGAGTGAGACTTTTTTATCTTGAGACAGAATATCGGCAATTCTTT
>CANHZI010000138.1 GCA_947464955.1 Oxalobacteraceae bacterium | reverse complement strand
CCAAGTCGCCTCCAGTCGGGCAATTCAAGATGATTGGCTAAGAAATGAATGGGTTCGTCGAGCATGGCGACGAAGGTTAACAGGATAGTGGAACGTTTACAAGTCCCAAATAAAAAAATGCCGCTCAGTCTTAACTGAACGGCATTACCCGCGAAGGAGGCTTTTTTATCTGCGAAATTATACCTGAATGCTTAGCTATCTCAGGTCTAATCCCTAAGTCTTAGTATGTCAAATTTAATTGATAGACTGCCGTCGTACCACTGACTTCATTGCCAACGATGAGCAATGGTTTGCCGTTTGGTGATTTGTCTGCAGTAATCAATGCTAAGCCCTCTGGTCCACGATCACCTGTGAGCGCATTACGTGTATTGAGGTAAGTAACATAAGTAGGTGCGGTTGGATTACTTACGTCATACACGATCACGCCGCCAACACGTTCCATGCCGATGAAAGCGAAAGTCTTGTTGCCGAATGTGCCCACAACAACGCCTTCGGGCTCAGGACCTTTGCTTGCGCTGCGACCGTCGAGCGTGTTGTTATCGTGGCTAGCGTTGAACAAAACATTACTCAACGCTTTAGTACGTTGTTCTAAATCATCACCAGAGTCAAATACTCTAACGATATCCGTAGACCAGATCGAGAATGAACGTGCGCCGAATGAGTACAATTCAGTGCACAAACCAGCTGCGTTTTTGCCTGTGCTACCACCATTTGGTGTCGTCGTGATACGCAAACGTCCGAGGTTGGAATCAAATAATAGATTTGCTGCTTCGCTGCCAAACACTGCAGGGTCTAGACCTGATTTGCAATGAGTAGCTACACGCGTTTCTTCATTGAAGCCAGGCCAGTCGGCGCGTGCATCACCTTCATTCGCCGTAATTAAGTAAGTTGTACCATTGACTGTGTAACGTGCAATCGCGTCAGGTAAATACATGCCTTTGACCGGTTGTGGTGAAATTTTGATCGCTGGTGTTCCACTGTTGGTGTTGGTACCACCATCTTCATCACTCGCGTCTAAACCTGCGCCTGCAACATTGTGGTTCTTAAATCCCAATGGTTTGATAGCTGTCACTTTCGCTGTCGCGATATCAACAATCGCGATGGCATTATTCTCTTGCAGAGTGACATAGGCTGTTTTGTTGTCAGCACTAATCGCGATGTACTCTGGCTCTAAATCTTGTGCGGCATTCGCACCTGGGCCATAGATACGAACGCCACTGGCACGCAATTCCGCTTCTTTGCCGATATAGGCTTTGAAGTCAGCGGTCGCGACAGTCGATGTACCAGTGCGATTGACAGTAATCACACTAATAGAACCTTCGGGATCAACAGAGTCAGCCAAGCCATAGCTATTTGGTTCCCCTTCATTCGCCACGATCAGCTGCTTGCCATCTGAGGTAAATGTCAGCATATCTGGCAAGGCACCGACCGCTACTGAATGCAAGAACTTGAGATCAGCGGCATTGTAGAAAGCGACAACACCTGGAGAAGTTTTCAGTTTTCCTTCAATGGCCAAAGCGACCAAGCCATCATGTACGGCTACGCTATTTACGCCGCCACCAAGACTGCTGATATTAATGGTACTGATCAACTTTGGCGTCGCCGGTGCACTTAGGTCCAGTACGTCAACAGATCCATTGGCGCCGTTCACAACGAATAAGCGCTTGCTTGCAGGATCAAATGCGGTGATCTCCGCAGCGCCTAACACTAAACCGTCATAGCTGCCGATTTTTTCCAAAGCCATGCTCACTGGCGTCGGTGCCACTGGAACTGGAGTCTCCTTGGTTTCGTTGCTATTGCCACCGCAGGCACTCAAGAGCGTGATGGGAAGAATGAATGAAGCCAGTAAATGGCGTCGGCCGGTTTTCAACATAGTGGTCTCTCATCTAAAGAATAAGGAGTCTAAAAACTGCTCGACATCAACTATGATTAATTGAGCGATGCAAACAAACTCCGAATTTTGGCAAGTATTAATGACAAGCCTGTGACAAGATTGAAAGGTCTCTTCTAACTCCTTTATTGCACCTAATTTTGTTAATGGTATTGTCCATACCAAGGATCTTCCATGGTGGGAACATATGGCCAATCTGTTTTCCTTTTGAGTTTCTTCTTCGCGGCAGCGACTTGTAGCTTGGTCAAGAACACGCCACCTAAATCGTTACCGCTATTGATCGCATAAAATTTCACGTGTGCATGCTTAAGTTGACGAGTAACGATAGTGAAGAGAGCAGCGGTCGCTCTTCCCCATGATTCACCACGCCCGTCAGCTAAATGTGGCGCGTATATATCATACGTGCGGCCATCACTAGTCACACTGTAACTAGGGATATTGCCGTTAAAGCTTTCTATGATTTGCGCTGGCTTTTTTACATATCTTTTAAGTTGTGGCTTCAATTTTTCGTATGCATCCTGAATTCCAGTCTCTGCCAAGTCCTCTGCGTCGAGGATGACCATTTTGCTGTAACCAATGGCCGGCAGACTGAATGAAGCTGGGCTTAGGCTTAAGGCTAACAATGCCAACAAGCATCCAATGATTTTTCTCATATTCTATGATTTACATCTATATGCAAAGTTTAAGACTTACTAGTCTCTATGTCTTCAAAACGTTATAAAGGTTAGTTGTCTCGTGAACTTAATCTAAAATAGCGAAAAGCCTCATGGCTTTGCCCACTACCACCTGTCTCCAACTGAAAAACTCAGCATTGATCGGCTGTAAGAGTAGATCCAAGTTTTGGAGCCCTACTACAGCACGACTTCGACCAATTCTGTGTGCCCGCACTGTTCATCAAATAAGAAGTACTGATTCAACTTCAATAACTGAGGCGTATTCTCGTACCACCAATTCGCGGCCTCTGGGGATGACCTGGCTAAGAGTTCGATTGCCAATTTCGATTCAACGAGAAATCCTGTCTCCCGCTTAGTTCGACCAAACAAGCAGGCAAACAAAAATCCCAAAATATGGTTAGTCTTCGACAAAACACTCACGGTACGAACATTCAAAGCTTTGTCTGACGATTGCGCTAAAGGAACTGATACACCAATCCATTTTTCTCGTACCCACAATGGAGCATCCCCGAAAGGAACAGCCGTAATCACTAAATATTGCCTTGATAACATGTGAAGATGCCCGATCTACTTTGATTTGTTTTCCATCGCACTACTGATAATGATGATTATCTATTGACAACTGCGATCATAAATGAAAACCAAGATAAATCAACAATCAACTTCATACTTGACGCGCATTAATACTCAAACTACTATTAAACCATTAGGTTAATTAACTAATTGGTATATTATGCAAGATCAACTGAGTTTAACGTTTTCCGCTCTCGCCGACCCCACCCGCCGCGCTATATTGGCGCAGCTTTCCCAAGGCGAGGCGAATGTGTCGGATTTAGCCCGGCCATTTCTGAACGACATGAGCCTGCCTGCAGTGACTAAACATCTCAAGGTTCTTGAGAACGCTGGCCTCATCACCAAAACCCGCGATGCTCAGTGTCGTCCATGCAAGCTCAATGGTGACAACCTCAAGCTGGCGGCGGACTGGGTCGATCAATATCGCGCATTTTGGGAAGAAAGTTTCGATCGCCTTGATCTCTATCTACAAACCGTCACCGCCGAAAAGAAAGGTAAGAAGAATGTCCGCAACAAAAACAAAACCACAAGCAAATGAAATTTATCTCGAGCGGATCTATGATGCGCCGGTTGAAATCGTCTGGGATGCGTGGGTAGACCCAGCACAAGCCGCGCATTGGTGGGGACCGCGCGGCTTCACCTTGACTACCTATAGCAAAGAATTGCGCGTGGGTGGTCAATGGCGTTACACCATGCATGGACCAGATGGCACTGATTATCCCAACATTGCGACTTACCACGAGATCGATGAGCACAAATCCTTGGTATACGATCACGGCGCGACCGATGACACGCCACCGCTTTTTCGTGTCACCGTTTACTTCACAGCGGTCGGCAAAAAAACCTTGATGGAAATGACCATGAGTTTGGCTACAGCCGAGGCTGCCACACAAACGCGTCAGTTCATTAAGCAAGCTGGTGGCGAATCAACTTGGGATCGTTTCGCAGAATACCTAGGAGCGCAAATTGAACACAAAGAACGCTTCGTCATTAACCGCAGCTTTGCAGCACCGATCGATGTGATGTATGACATGTGGACCAAGGCCGAACATTTTTCTAAATGGTTACCGCCAACTGGTTTCACTATGTCATTCATGCGCGCCGATTTGCATGAGGGTGGCAGCTCGTTTTATAAGATGACGAATGGCAGCAACATTACCATGTATGGGCGCGCCTTTTATCTAGAAATGTCCAAGCCGAATCGACTCGTCTACACACAGCAGTTCTGCGATGAACATGAAAATATTTCACGCCATCCTATGGCGCCGACCTGGCTAGAGACTATGCAGACCACGGTGGAGTTTACAGCTGAGAGTGAGAATCAAACGCGCGTCACAGTTACTTGGGAACCAGTCGGTGACTTCACCGGTGCTGAACTACAAGCCTTCATCAACGAACGTCGTGGCATGACGATGGGATGGACGGGGTCTTTCGATAAGCTAGAAGCACTTCTTTTCAAAACCCAAGCGTAAGTTTGTGAGGTGCAATTGCACCTTACACATCCCCCATCGGGGTTGGTGGCAACTCAGGATTGACGACTACTCCATTGCTAATCGCAAACTACTCGGCGTTTGCCCAGTCCAACGCTTGAAGGAGCGTCGGAAATTTGTTGCGTCATGGAAGCCAAGGTAACTCGCCACGGCTTCGTTATCCATTTCTTGAAAATGAAATAGGTACAAGGCCATATGCGTGCGAACTTGATCTAGCTCTGCTTGAAAATGCGTACCATGTCTGGCCAAATGACGTTTGAACGTGGCCACGCTACATTCAAAATGTTGGGCGGCCTTTTCCAAGCTTGGTGCACAACGAATATTCAATGACAAGTAGTCGTAGAGTTGGGGAATAATGCTCTCAGCACGTAGGTGCTTTGAATTTTGCGCTAGCGCTTGCTCAATGGCCATCGCCGCACTGCTAGCATTGGCACGTGGCCATGGCACATCAAGAAATTCACTCGGAATAATCATCGCATCGAGATAACAATCAAAGCGCAAATCCAAACCAAGGTGCACGTGATGTTGCTCAATATGACGCGCTCGACTACGATTAAAACAATAGCGCCACGGAAGACGACGCTCGCTCAGCCAACGACACATCGCCGTCACCGCGGTCATGTGCATCTCTACCAAGAAGGCCAACATACTCGGCGCGCCCCATTGATCCATCCAATAGAGAATGAGCTGACCATTTTCTTCTTTGATACGCGGAGTCAGTAGTGGACATAATTCAGTCTGAAATTGCAGCAAGATCTGTAGTGCCTGTCGCAAATCCTTAGCGTATAACAAAGCTTGGCTCGCCGGGCCGAAGTGACCAGGCAACATATGTTGTCCTAGGTTGAAACTAGTGTCAGTCGCATCTAGCTTCTTGGCCATTTGCTGAAGCAAAGTCAAATACTGCTCAGGGCTAATTCGACGCTCATTGAGAGCAAAATCTTCCAACTTCAATTTACTAGCTCTTGCCAAACTCTCTAAGTCTAATTCGAAGCGACGTGCGTTCTCCCATGCCAACATCGCATGATGCTGCGCTACTAGACATTTATCACTACTTGAGAGATAAGCCATGAATGCGTCTGCCGTTGACGTTATGCTTTATGCTTTATGCTTTATATTTCAAGCATGAGCGGGCGAGGTCATAGGAGCTAGCGAAGACACAGCTGCCGCACCGTCGCCAGCCTGATCAGCACGCGAGTCTAGACTCGCTAACAAGGCTTCTATTGTCACCTCCGCAGCTCCGCTTACGACCGCGCATTCCGCACGTAATGTAATCGCAATTTGTCGTGTCTGAGTATAGAAGTGCATCTGTTCGACCATTGCACTTAAGTGGTTGACTTTTTGCTGCGCTTGATCGAGAGAAATGCTAGGCATATAAATCGCAAAACGTTCCCCCGCATAACGGCACAAGACATCTTGATTCGATAAATTCAACAACAACATGTGCGCTACCGCTTGTAATATGCGATCGCCCTCCTCAACACCAAACTCGCGGTTCAAGATATGGAAGGCATTGATATCTAATAGAGCAATGCAATGAGGTGCATCAGTATGGTTTTCCTGTTCCATCGCAATTAAACGTCGCAGGTAACTTGCATCGCCTAACTGAGTGACACGATCGAATGCGCGATGATCGCGAAATAAACGTTCCCGCTTTTGCAAATGTATATTGAGTGAAAATTGCTCTTGTCGCCAAAAGTACAAGCCGGCGGTAAGTATCATCATGCCACCGAGGGTAAATACCGCCTCCATCCAATGGTCCCACATTTGCTCTTTGCCGATTTTGTAGAATTCATCGAGACAATCTGCCCATGCACCCAACATAATCAAACCCATTCCCGCCGCGAGCAGGTAGGTAACTTTTCCTCGCGGTCGACTACTTAAGGTCATCAATAGCCACAAACACGCCATGAAAGAAGTGCCGCCTTCGGCAACCACGTCTAACCATTGCACCGAAGTCAGAGGTTTTGTTACGCCGATGCTGCTGTAGGCAAAAAAAGTGAACGCGACCATTAACAGCAATACGGCAAGTGGTGTCTTATGCAGAGATAACATGGGAGCTCTTACAAAAATGAAGGCGAATCAAAATAGAATCGCGCGAGGATAGTCTGGATGTATGACAAGCACATGACAAAGCGAAGAACCGTATGCTGCACGACAATTCCAGCCGAGAAAAAACAACACAGGTGCAAACAGCTCACAAAAATCTGAGTTTGCGCAGGCTTTGTGTTGGTCACACCTCTATTCAGCCCAAAGCAGCCTATCTCTTAATTAGTCATTTCAGCTCAAAACTTCCTCAGCAAGCAGAAAAATGCGAGCTTCAACAGCGTTTTCAGGCCTTTCCATTTCAAGTTTTAAAAGTCCGTAACATAACTGACATATTTGACTTCTAGACTTCGGGCTTTTCCTTCATTCAACAGTTTAGGTCATCATGAAAATCATCTCCAATGCGCCACAACATCAAGGCCAACAACAGCAACGCAAGTTCTCACACTCAAACGCACAACTGAACATCTGCAAACTGAGTGCGATTACGATGGGCGTACTCTGCATGGTGCAAGCGCAAGCACAAACGCAAGCCTTGGTATCCTCAAGCAGCGCACTTGAACCGCAAAGCGTTATCATCAGCGGGCAGCGAGCGAGCATGCGCAAGGCCCTCGAATTGCAAGAGAAAGCCGACAATATTGTGAGCGTCATTAGCAGTGACGACATCGGTGCTTTACCAGACAAAAACGCAGCGGAAGCACTGGCCCGTTTGCCTGGTGTTTCAGTTCAACGCGATCAAGGTGAAGGACGCTATATCACTGTGCGCGGTCTGGGCCCGGACTTGAATGCGGTGACCATTAACGGTGCCCTGGTACCTTCGCCAGAGGCCAGTCGTCGCGCAGTCGCCCTTGATGTTCTCCCCGCAGGCATTATTCGTACCCTCGAAGTCATCAAGACTTTGCGTCCTGATATGGATGCAAACTCTTTGGGCGCAACAGTCGAAGTCAAGGCACTCACAGGATTCGACCTGCCACAACAAGTCATTTCTATGAATGCGGGCGTCAGCTACGGTGAAAACATCAAGAAGACGAGCCCCAATCTTGGTTTGATTTTTGCAGACCGCTTGTTCGATGGCAAACTTGGTATTGCCACTGGCATTAGCATGGAAAAACGAGAGTTTGGTTCCGACAATCTTGAGACCGGTGGCGCTTGGAACAATGGCCGCCTCTCAGGTTTTGAAATGCGCGACTACCTTCCGGTACGTGAACGCCAAGCTTTCTCTCTCAATTTGGATTGGCGCCCAGACAATACCAGCAACTATTTTATGCGTAGCTTTCTCAGCAAATTCAGCGATGACGAGGTACGTGATCGTCTGACGGTAAGCAACGTCAGCGGTGGTGCGTTGACTGAAGGTGTACCAGCTACAGCGCGTGTTGAACGCCGTTTGCGTCAGCGTAAGTACACACAAGAGATCAGTTCAGTATTAATGGGAACCGAACAACATATTTTGGGTTGGAAACTTGAAGCGAATGTTGCACAAAGTACGGCATCTGATGATACTCCGGATGCACTAAACGATGCACGTTTCCGTGGCACATCCAACTTCAATGACATCAGTTTTACTCAACCAAATTTGCCACGCTTAAGTGCGCCATCAGGCATCTATGACCCCAGCAAATTTGCTTTGAATGCGCTCACTTTTCAAACACGCTTCTCTGATGACAAAGAACATCATGGCCGCATCGACCTTGGTAAAACTTTTGCATTTGACGGCTGGGATTCCAAATTCAAATTCGGCATAAAAACCAGCCAACGCAATAAGAAGAATGACACCGATCAGTTCGCGTACAGCAGTAGTGCCAGCGCGACCAATTACTGGGGTGGTGGCGCGACTTCCATGGCGTCTTTTGTGAATGGCGAGCTCGATTACAAGTTGGGTCGCATTGGCTTAGCGCTTGATCCTGTGGCGCTACG
This sequence comes from Oxalobacteraceae bacterium, assembly GCA_947464955.1. Classification (GTDB taxonomy): domain Bacteria; phylum Pseudomonadota; class Gammaproteobacteria; order Burkholderiales; family Burkholderiaceae_D; genus Undibacterium. The sequence goes on along the minus strand of CANHZI010000138.1, from coordinate 4,026 downwards.
TGCTCGGATTGCGGCCGCAAATCGCAATGCAGCGCGTGCCATTACTGAATCCGCGATCAATGATTTCTCTATGAATGAGAACATAAACGCAGCGTACCTACAAAACGGATTTCACTTTGATGATGCAAGTATTTTGATTGGTACGCGTCTCGAACGCACACAATTTGATGCGAGCGGGAACAAAATTTTGGCCAACGTGATCACACCAACGCGTAGCGAACGTTCCTACAATAATTGGCTGCCAACGGTACAAGGGCGTTATGACCTTGATCCTAAAACCAGCATTCGCGCTGCTTGGACCAACGCGGTAGTACGTGCGAACTTCAGTCAATTGGCGCCAGGCATCAATCTTATCAGCAGTACCGAAGCACAAATTGGCAATCCGCAACTCGACGCGATGAAGGCAAGCAATCTGGATCTGGGCATTGAACGTCGTCTACAAGATGATGGAAGTGTATCGGCCTACCTCTTTAGCAAAGACATCAAGAATTTTACTTACACTACCAATCTAGCCGGTACCGCACCTTGGACGGGATATACAAGTGCGATCAGTTATGCCAATGGTGACAAAGCAAAAGTTTATGGCATAGAAGTTGGCTACAGCCAGTCTCTACGTATGCTGCCAGCACCGTTCAATCATTTGATTTTCTCCGCCAATGTGAGTTTGAGCAAATCCGACGCCAACATTGGTCGTTTCGATAAAACCAGCAACAGCTACAAAGCACGTTCCATTACTTTGCCTGGACAATCTGATCGTGTTAGCAACCTCATGCTGGGTTATGAAGACGGCGCCATTAGCACTCGGGTGGCAATCAATTACAAATCCCCATACTTGCTTGAACTCGGCTCTGACATTTTGGCCGCAGACCAAGATCGTATTGTCGACACCCAAAAGCAAATCGACTTCTCATTCGCCTACCAGATCAATCGTCGCTATCAAATTATTGTTGAGGCCAACAATCTGAATAACGAGGTCTACTATGTATATCAAGGTCAGAAGTCGCTGAACGCCCAGTATGAACAATATGGTCGCACCTATAAAGCCAGCTTGAAGATTGTCTTCTAATCGGCGCCATAAAAGAGAATAGAGAGACCAAGCGGATCGTGCGCTTTGTCTCTTTAATTTCTAATTTTCTTAAGTCTAAGACACTATGTACTAGCTTTCAGCGTCTGCGAGATTTATGTATCAATACGGCCTCGCCTTGCTGAAACACCTTTTTTGAGAATGAACGATTCACTATGCACACTCCGAATTCAGTAAAAAGAACTTGGTGGCACACAAGTCGACAAGCAATCCTGTTGATGACTGCTGTCAGTATGCAGCTTGTTGCACTTGCCACACCTACCCAACCCCATCCAGAAACAAAAGCAGTAGAACTACCTAACTTTGTCCAAGGCTCACTTGATTTTCGTTTGCTACAGAACGGAAATTGGTTAGTTCTCGACAAAAAACAGTTACGTCTACTTTCATCAAGCGGCAACGAACAAGCCGCGTATAAAGTACGCGCTAAACATTTTGACCTCCGTGAAAGCCCAAACTCCGCGCTGGCAGTGCTGATTGATAGCGATACTCAACATGCCCTGCCAATTCGCATACAAGGCACAACGCTTAAGCTAGAATCAGGATTACCTGAACCAACTAATTCGCTTGAATCCACTTGTCTCTTTCGCGACGCACAACAGCTGACACATGTTTTCCTCGTTGCAAAGGATGGTCAGGCGCAACAATGGCTGCTCGATGGCGGTCAAACACGCTTAGTTAGAAATATTTCGCTACCCGCGAACGCAAAGTTCTGCGAGGTCGATGATCAGACCGAGAGCTTGTATGTCAACGAGGAGCATTTCGGTGTTTGGTCTTACTCAGCTCAATCAGAAAGTAGCGCTGCACGCAAAGCCGTATTGTTACGCCGTCCTTATGGTCGTTTGCAAGCAGGTGCGCACGCGATCCATCGTTTACCCAATGGACTAGCCGTTCTGAATGAAGCGGGCAATGCTATTCACTTCACCACAGAGAAAGTCCCAACTGCAGAAGCGTTCAAGACGATCACTAAAGCCAATTACAAGCCTTGGCCCGCTGAAGTAGGATTGTTGAGATCCATCGATACACCAATGACAAGCACACTCTATCTCCGTGATGATCTTGCAAAAAAATGGCGCGCGGTCACTACCATTACTCAAGCAAAGAACAAGCAACAACGAGTGTCAACTATCCCGGTACTTGTGCCTCAAGTTCAGACAGAAGTGATGAGCCGCATGGGTGATGCTGCAGATGATCCTGCTATTTGGCAGCATCCTAGCGATGCCAAGTTGAGCCGGATTCTGGGCACGAACAAGAAACAGGGCTTGTTGGTTTATGACTTGCAAGGAAAGCAAACACAGTTGTTAGAGGTCGGGCGACTGAATAACGTCGACGTGCGACAAAATCTACGTTGGTCCGATGGAGTACGCGATATTGCGATCTCCACCCAACGTGATGACAATAGCTTGGTCATTTTCGAAATAGACCCGCAAGGCACGGTACACGAAGCGAATCGCATTGCTACTGGCATGGATAAAATTTATGGCACCTGTTTGTATCAACCAACTCAGGGCGGGCTAGAGGCTTTCGTTAACGATAAAGATGGCCTAGTCCAACATTGGCGTATTGAACGAAAAGATGGTAAGTATGTAGGTACTCAATTGCGCCAGTTCAAAATCGACACACAACCCGAAGGGTGCGTCGTCGACGATCGACATGCGCGACTGTTCATTGGCGAGGAAAAACGGGGGGTTTGGTTAGTTAGCGCAAAATCCACTGACAAGCCGACAAAAAAACTCATCGCAAAAGTGGATCATCATCTCCACGCAGACGTTGAAGGCCTAGCCATTTATCATGGAAAGAATACTGGCTACCTCATCGTTTCCAGCCAAGGGGATAACAGCTACATCATCTATGACGCGCAAGCACCTTTCAGTTATCGAGGAAAATTCAGAATTGGCTTTAACACTACCTTGGGTCTGGATGGTAGCTCTGAAACTGACGGCTTGGAAGTAAGCTCAGGAAACTTTGGCGGCGTATATGAAAATGGTATATTGATCGTGCAGGATGGTCACAAACGTTTGCCGGATGGTCCACAGAATTTCAAATACATCGATTGGAAACAGATTGCTGTAGCTTTAGGGCTTGCGGACTGAGGCTGCATCGATAAGTTCGCAAACAGGCATAAAACGAGAACGAAGAAAAAGGCAAGCATGATCGCTTGCTCAACGAGTGGGAGCTTTCGGGCTCCCTTTTTGTTTATACTTTAGGTTTGTTGATATACAGTTGCTCGCTCTATCGATCATTTCTTTGCTGGAAAATTGGCTCCTTAAAAATCAGGCACAGGCAGGTCGAATGGGCAATACTAATTTGCAGTAGAAATTATTAAAGGAAAGAGATGGATTCGTTCACGATTGCTTGCGACAAAATGTTCATTGCCAATGGCAAAAATTATTTTGTCGAGGCCATGTTCAGCGATAGATTTGAACTCTCAGATGATCTTGCAGAAATAGTTGCTCGTATTCATCCGGCGAAAAAAACAGTATTTGAACATTTGCATCGCGAAAATCTAAAAGAGAAACCAGGCTTCGAGAAAAACATCATCGAGTTCAATGTGAACAAAACTTCTGGTGGCAGCGAGTCTTTTCCGTACAGCCGCTTGCGAGGCATAACGCCCAAGAAAGTAGTGAGAGAAGTCGAAATTGAAGGTTTCGATAACAACGCAAATCCTGTAATTCGAGAACTCGATAACGGTAGCCTTCGTATCGTGTTTTGCAACCTACCTCCAATTTCGTATTCCGGCGATTCAAACTTCGATATGGATGACTTTGGCAGTAAGTTGCTGAAATCGGCAAAAGCTAGAATTATTTGTATTAGCTCATACCCGATCTGACAGTTACCAGTTTTTCTAGGGTGTCTGTCAGATTAGATTTGAGTCAAATTCTTTTCAACCCAAATCAATTTCCCTTCAAGCAAAGTATCCATTGGCGTTCTGCCGCAGCACATTT
>CANHZI010000137.1 GCA_947464955.1 Oxalobacteraceae bacterium | reverse complement strand
TTACCCAAGCCTTAATGCGGGTTTCTAATACATCGAGAGGTAAGGCACCGGCGCCCAACACTTCATCATGGAAGCCTTTCAGACTGAACTTCGCTCCTAAAGTTTTACTGGCGTACTCACGCAATTCAAGAATCTTGAGCTGACCCATTTTGTAGCCTAAGGCTTGGCCTGGCCAAACAATGTAACGATCTGTCTCACTTTGAATTTCGACCTCTTCGATACCCGAATGGTTGCGGAAGAAATCAACCACTTGTTGACGGTTCCATTTCTTGTAATGCAAGCCAGTATCAACCACTAAACGAATCGCGCGTAGCATCTCATCTTGCAAATGACCATAGTAGCTATAGGGATCTTGGAAGAAACCTAGCTCCTGACCTAAACGTTCTGAGTACAAAGCCCACCCTTCGACATACGCATTGTTGCCGCCTTGACGACGATAAGTTGGCAAGCCTTCCAATTCCTGCGCGATCGAAATCTGCATATGATGACCAGGAACGCCTTCATGCAATGCCGTACTTTCGATCGACAAGGTCATGCGATTTTGGAAGTCGCCCGTATTCACCATCACGTGGCCAGGACGTGATCCGTCGGGTGCGCCTTCGTTATATGATGCACCCGCGGCTTCTTTTTCACGGAATTCCTCGACTTGCATAATCTTAACTTTGGCTTTCGGCAAACGACCAAACAATTCAGGAATCTTGGTGTACATCTGGTCTGTATACTTGTTGTACAGATCAATAATCTCTTGGCGAGATTTCGGGTGTACATCAGGATTTTTCTCTAACGAGGCATTGAAAGACTTCAAATCGGCGAAGCCCAATTTCTTCGCTGTTTCCAACATCTGTCCTTCGATACGCGCAACCTCACGCAAACCAATTTGATGAATTTCTTCTGCCGACTTATTCGTTGTCGTTTGTGTCTTTACTTGATACTTATAACGCTCGACACCGTTAGGCAATGACCATAAGCCAACCTCAGCACGACCGTAGGGAGCATAGTCTTTACGCACAAATTCGGCGAAATTCTTATATGCAGGGATGAGTTTCTCAGTCACCGCAGCGGTCACAGCGGCCTTCAGGCGCTGTTTGTCAGCATCTGAAAAATCGGCAGGAAATTGGCTCACCGGCTTCATGAACGGCGAGTCTTCCAATTTCATCGCGACCAAATCATCACATTGACGCGCAATTTTTGGTAACAAGAATTGCGGCGGCATAATCTTATCTTTGACGCCTTTGCGCATCTGAATAATGGTCTGTGCAAATAAGGTCGGTAGTTTATTCAAACGAGAAATATAGTCTTCGTAGTCTTTCACGCTTTTAAAACTGAGCATCGTCACCAACTCTGGCGTATCCAGATGCAAGCCAGAATTTTGCAGCACTGGCATCTGCCAGTTTTTGAATTTCTCTGCTTCGATCTCATCTTTAAGTTGACGCACCATCAGGTCTTTATTCAACTTTTGTTGTACATCGAAACCTGTCGTATCAATCGCTTGTAAACGTTTTAAGAACTCGCGATTTTTCTTATGTGATGCATCGATTGCTGCCTGCGAAAAATCACGTAATTGATCGTTGTAACGCTTATCGCCCAACATCGATGCATACTCCGGATTTGTTCGTAGACTATATTCCCATTGTTCGTTCAACAGCGCATCTAAGGCTTTCAGTCTTGCTTCAACAGGGCTCGTCGCTGACATCACTTTAACGCCAGGTGTTGTCGCCTCGTCAGCATAGGCGAAGCTTGTTGTTACCGACAACAATCCTAGGCTAAGCAATAGTGCTGCTTGTCCAATGTTCTTCTTCATAGGCTTCCCTCTATTCTTTCTATTTGATTTTGTGCTTACTATTAGGACAAACTTCTTAATTCAGTCATGCATTGTTTGAATGACTGTGTGATACGTTCTTGACTTACATGTTTCTGTTGGTGCACCACACGTCGTCCCGCTACGTAGACATCGCGCATCAAATTATCGTTCCCCGAAAAAATGAAACTACTCAACAGGAACTGAGGTGCGACGTCACACAGATTTGGATGTTGATCGTCAAGTACTAGAAAATCTGCTCGCGCTCCTTGCTGCAAACGGCCGACAAGCCGCCCGGATGCCTGCGCGCCACCAAGTAGACAGGCATTCCACAAGAAGTCCGCAACATGGCGTTGGCCTTTGACACTGGCAACGTTGCGCTTTTGTGAGCGTAAACGTTGGCCATACTCTAACCAACGAATTTCTTCGACCGCACTTTGTGAAACATGGCTGTCACTGCCAATCCCAAAAACGCCGCCAGCCTCGATAAACTCTGGCAATTCAAAAAAACCATCGCCAAGATTTCCCTCTGTCGTAGTACAAATCCCTGCCACTGCTCCCGCCTTCGCAATGCCTTGCACTTCTTGTGAAGTCAGATGAGTTGCATGTACTAAGCACCACCGTTGATCAACTTGTTGCGTATCTAAAAGTAACTCAACAGGACGTTTTCCGGTCGCGGCTAAAGAGGCTTCGACTTCACGCATTTGCTCTGCGATATGAATATGGATAGGTCTATTGCTTGGCAGGGCACGCACCAATTCCTGAATTTGTGTGACATTCGCTGCCCGCAAAGAATGTGGAGCAACACCAACTTCAACCTGCGCACTTCGATGCTTCTCGAGATCTGAAATGAGACCAAGGATGTCATCGACATTTGTACTAAAGCGACGTTGATCATGACGTAAGGCTTGATCATTGAAATCAGCGAAACTATACAGCACCGGCAACATCGATATACCGATGCCGACGTCAGTTGCCGCAGCAATCACACGTTCAGCCATTTCGGCACGATTCGCATAAAACTGTCCATCTGGTGCGCGATGCAGATAATGAAATTCACAGACCGAGGTATAACCATAGCGCAAGCATTCCGAATACAATTGCGCGGCAATCGCTTGAATTTGTTCAGGTGTGATGGCTAAGGCGAAGCGATACATCAAATCCCGCCAAGTCCAAAAACTATCGGGCCCTTCACCAGCAATTTCGGTCATACCGGCCATCGCCCGCTGAAACGCATGAGAGTGCAGGTTCGTCATCCCTGGCAGTACATAGGTTTCAACGGCATCATCTGCCAGTAGTTGGGCGTTGTTTTCTACCTGCGTCAATTCACCTGCGTCGTCCCAATGCAAACGTACGTTGGCTTGCCAACCTTGCGGCAATAAAGCATGCCGTGCAAAAACAGAGTTGCTCATGATGCCGCTCCCGTTTTGGGTGCTTTGTAGGCAGAATTTTTTTGTGCCCAGCTGACGCAAGTTTGCAATAATTCGCGCAACAGAGGCTGCACCTGTGCCGCTAAATCTTCACGATAAGCGAACGGCGCGGTTTCATTCATATACACGCATTGACTCATTTCCAATTGCACCGCATGTATCTGACGCTGTGGTTGGCCGTAATGGCGCGTGATGTGACCACCTTTAAAACGTCCATTAAACACATGGCTATAACTTGAAGCCTGAGCAGAAGTAGCGAGACATTGCGCAAGCGCTTCCTGCAAGGCCGGATCACAAGATTTTTGATCCGCGGTACCGAAGTTGAGATCTGGCAAACGGCCCGCAAAAAAACGTGGCACTTCAGATGCAATCGAATGCGCATCCCACAACACTGCTACACCATATTCATCCAACATGCGTTGCAGCTCATTCTGCAATTGTTGATGGTAGGGGGACCAATATTCCTCAACACGACGCTGCACTTCCGTGGCATTAGGATTTCCGCATGCAGGGTAAAGCGGCTCTTTAGCAAACGTGTCGATTGGGCATAAACCAGTTGTATCTTGACCAGGGTAGAGATTCACGTCATCGCTGGGGCGATTCAAATCAATCACATACCGAGAATACTCAGCGTGAATACGCGATGCGCCTATCTCATCCAACATATTGTAGAGAGACGGCAAATGCCAATCGGTATCGGCTTTGATTTGAGCGACGGGATTGAGTTGCGACAAGACTTCGTCAGGAATAGCGACACCAACGTGAGGCATCGATACTAAGAGGGGAATGCTCCCCTGTTTAAAATGAAATGCGGGCATACGATCTCTTACAAAGTTGCAGCTACGGTCATTTCAATGCTGATCACCGCAGGCTACGGCATTGATCTGACCGCAGATTTATTCGGATTTAGCTTTACATTCGTGTGCATCAACTCCGGTAAATTGCTCACGGATTTGATCGATCTGTTTTTTCTCTTCAATACTAATGGCGAGTAATTGGTAGGCTAGCTTCGAAGCGCTGACTGGACGCGGCGCAATCTTCGCCTCCTTAATTCCTTTCTTTGCCAAGTTAGCGACATGTGTTTTGGCCGCTTCCATGGTTTTAAATACACCTAAAGAAACACCCCATTTTAGAGCTGATCCATCTTGGATCACGTAGGCATCGCTGACACCCATTTTCTTGATCGCCTCGGCCTTTTTATCCGCCGCTTCTTTATTTCCCTGTGAGGGCAAGTACACCATATTCGCTGCTGTCTCTGATCGTTCTTCGCGTACCTGGCGATTGCCCAAGGCCAGATGTTTCATACGCTCTTCAAAATTCTTGCCATCAGCCAGCGTGAAATTTCCAATTTCCAAACAAGCGATCGGCGGTTCCGCTTTCTTTGTGGACGCTTCTATCACATCTTGCGCAGTAGCCGCACTCATCAACTTCAGACGGTCGGTATTTTTTTCTGCCTTCATGCGATGGGGCTCATGTTTTTCTAACGACATGTCGCCAAAACGATCAAAAATACCCAAAATAAAGCTGAGCAGTAGGGCGTTAATGATCAACAAAGTCCAAAAGAAAAATCGCAACATGGTATTTGTATGTCTTTCCTATAAGTCGGCAGAAAATTGGGGCAACTGGCGGTCTTGCGCTACCACGGCTAAACCAGTCAACACCAAATTATCGATCACGTGTGCTTGCCGGTGTTGATGCGCCTGTTGCAAATGCGGTAGCAGGTAAGGAACGGCGCCACCTGACAAGACGAGTTCAACCGGCAGCGCGGTTTGCTGTTCTAAAGCCGCTACTGCGCATTGTATCGCCCCCAGCTGCGCGTGGATACAGCCACTCATGATGGCTTGCTGGGTATTATCAGCAAATATGGAATCTAAGTTCAGCTCACTTGCGATTTGAGGAAGTTGCGCAGTATTTTGGGCGAGTGAGACTGCCATTGTTTGCAAACCGGGCAAAATCATTCCGCCGACAAATCCTTTGCCAGGAATAACGGCATCGACTGTGGTCGCAGTACCGCAAGTCGCCACGACTAAGGCTGTATCGGGAAAAAAGTAATGCGCCGCGATCGCCGAAGCAAATCGATCACTACCGAGCTGCTGTGGGTTACGATAGTGATTTTGTAAGCCAGCAATTTGAAGATCAGCGCGAAAGCGTGTCAGCGCAATACGGGGAAAAACTGCCTCTACCGACTGCTGTAAAGCTTGTTGTAAAGTCTCTCCGGCGACATTCGAAATCAGGACTTCGTCGACCTGTAGATCTCGCCATTGCTGCTGCAAATCGCTCAGCTGTGTATGGTTCACGGAACCTTGCGTCAGCCAACGCATCGGTATACCGAGTGCACCCGATTGAAATACGGCCCACTTGATCCGTGTGTTTCCAGCATCAATCAAAAGGCTATGTTGGACCGAAGAACTCATTGGTAATGTTCGGGGGAGCAAAACCCTCATTCTACGCCAAGGGGCGTAAGGAAACATCCCCCGCATGAATCGCAATCAGATTTCCATCGACAAGCAGCTGCAAACGCCCCATGGCATCGATACCAGAAGCTTGTCCTTGATGCAAGATTTCAGACTGTTCCATGATGCGTACGAATTGGCCAGCATAAGCATGCAGTTGATTCCAACGATCGACAAAGACCTCAAAACCATACTCATCGAACACTTGCATGGACCGCCCAATGGCATGCGCTAACTGCGCCAATAATTGATTTCTATCCATCTGCGCCAACCATGCAGAATCCGCGACAGCTTGTCCAATTTCCTGCTCAAGTTCTGTAGGTATTTGAAGATTGAGACCAAGTCCAATCACCACCCAGGTACCGCCCTCAGGAGCCGCTGCCGATTCGACCAAAATGCCGGCCAACTTTTTTCCTTCTTTCAAAATATCGTTGGGCCACTTCAAATGCACTTGCACGCCAATCTGACGCAAACACTCAGCGACCGCCACGCCCACCACCAAAGACACCGCACTCAGGCTATGTGCCGGTTTGGCGAAATGCCAGGCCAATGAAAAGGTCAACACACCACCTGGCGTTGAGAGCCAAGTGCGCCCTGCTCTCCCACGACCAGCCGTTTGCTTTTCCGCGACACGCAAGCTTGCTGTGCGAAGCTGGGAAGTACGCTGCATCAGATCGAGATTAGTCGACCCCGTTTCGGCCACGGCTTCCACTGCTAACTCAAGCTGCCGTGCCTGTTGCTGATTTAGTTGGGCCAAGAAGGCGTTTATGGCAGAAGCATCAAACAACATAGCTTTCCTATTCTGAATTCATCGTGATCGATGTAGAACACATAAAAAAACACCGTAAGTTTTTAGGCTTACGGTGTTTTTCATTCAAAGACACAGTTCAAAGTAAGCCTAAGCTAGTTGAACTGCTGCAGAGGTCTTAGGCTTCGCCTGGCGCTTCTGTCGTTGTTACTTCTGCGGCTGGCGTGAAGATTTCCTTCTCTGCCGCTAACAAGGCTGCACGTTCGTCCGCTTCCCAAGATTCTTTCATCTTGCGAGCGCGGTGGTAAGCGAGACCTGTACCAGCTGGAATCAAGCGACCAACGATGACGTTTTCTTTCAAGCCGCGCAGAGTATCTTTCTTGCCCATGATCGCTGCTTCTGTGAGAACACGTGTGGTCTCTTGGAAGGAAGCGGCAGAGATGAAAGAATCTGTCGACAAGGAAGCTTTGGTAATACCCAACAAGATATTTTCGTATGTCGCTGGAATACCACCGGCTTTGACTACGCGATCGTTTTCGTCCAACAACTCAGAACGTTCAACTTGTTCGCCCATGATGTAGTTCGCATCGCCTGGATTCACAACAACAACGCGACGCAACATTTGACGCACGATAACTTCAATGTGCTTGTCATTGATCTTAACGCCTTGCAAACGATAAACGTCTTGAACTTCATCAACGATGTAGCGAGCCAAAGCTTCGATACCCAACAAACGCAAGATGTCTTGTGGATCGGCTGGACCGTCAACAATCATTTCACCTTTGTTCACCACTTGGCCGTCATGCACCAAGACTTGTTTGTCTTTAGTGATCAAGAACTCGTGCTTCTCACCATCCATGTCGGTGATTTCCAAACGTTGTTTACCTTTGGTTTCTTTACCAAACGCGACTGTACCAGTCACTTCCGCCAACATACCAGCGTCTTTTGGTGAACGTGCTTCGAACAACTCAGCAACGCGTGGGAGACCACCGGTAATATCACGTGTTTTTTGCGATTCAGTTGGGATACGCGCCAACACTTCACCGACGTGAACTTGTTGACCATCTTTCACCGTAATCAACGCACCGACTTGGAAGCCAATCGTTACTGCGTGTTCTGTACCAGAGATTTTCACCTCTTCGCCAGCGTCGTTCAACAATTTAACTTGTGGACGCAAGCTCTTACCTGCAGCAGAACCACGACGTTTCGCATCGATTACCACCAAGGTAGACAAGCCAGTGACATCGTCAACTTGCTTAGCTACTGTCACGCCTTCTTCGACGTTTTCAAACTTAACCTGACCTGTGTACTCAGTAATGATAGGACGTGTCAATGGATCCCATGTCGCCAAATCTGTACCAGCTTTGATCGTCATACCGTCTTTCACGATTAATGTCGCACCGTAAGGTACTTTATGACGTTCACGTTCACGACCATGATCATCCGTGATCAAGACTTCACCAGAACGGGAAATGACGATTTGATCGCCTTTACCGTTGGTCACATAACGCATCGTTGCTGTGAAACGAATCGTACCGTTGGATTTCGCTTCAACAGAAGAAGCGATCGCTGCACGAGAAGCCGCACCACCGATGTGGAAGGTACGCATCGTCAACTGTGTACCTGGTTCACCGATAGATTGCGCAGCGATAACACCGACAGATTCACCCGCATTAACCAAGTTACCACGACCCAAATCACGACCGTAACACATTGCGCACAAACCGTAGCGTGTGTCACATGTCAATGGTGTACGAACTTTAACTTCATCGATACCCAAGGATTCGATTTCTTCAACCATGAATTCGTCGAGCAAAGTACCTGCTTCGAACAGAGTCGCTTGCGTTTCTGGATTGATGATGTCGTTCGCTGCAACACGACCCAAGATCAAGTCACGCAAAGGCACGTTAACTTCACCGCCTTCAACGATCGCTTTCATGGACGCGCCATTCGCTGTACCGCAATCGTCTTCGATAACGACCAAGTCTTGCGTAACGTCGACCAAACGACGTGTCAAGTAACCGGAGTTCGCTGTCTTCAACGCCGTATCTGCCAGACCTTTACGTGCACCGTGAGTGGAAATAAAGTACTGCAAAACGTTCAGACCTTCGCGGAAGTTCGCGGTAATCGGCGTTTCAATAATGGAGCCGTCTGGTTTCGCCATCAGACCACGCATACCTGCCAACTGACGAATCTGTGCAGCAGAACCACGCGCACCGGAGTCAGCCATCATGTAAATCGCGTTGAACGATTCTTGCGTACCTTGTGTGCCGTCACGACGTGTGACTGGTTCAACTTTCAGTTGTTCCATCATCGCCTTGCCGACTTCGTCACCTGTTTTACCCCAGATGTCGACCACTTTATTGTAGCGTTCGCCTGCAGTGACCAAACCAGAAGCATATTGCTGTTCGATTTGTTTCACTTCATGCTCTGCTGTTGCCAACAAAGTGACTTTTTGTGGTGGTACCAACATATCGTCGATACAGATAGAAATACCAGCACGCGTCGCCAAACGGAAACCAGATTGCATCAATTGATCAGCGAATACGACCGTCGCGCGCAAGCCGCACTTACGGAAAGACGTATCGATCAATTTGGAGATTTCTTTTTTCTTCAACGGACGATTCAAGACTGAGAACGGCAAGCCTTTTGGCAAGATTTCAGACAAGATCGCACGGCCAACTGTAGTTTCGTAACGTTTTACCGTTTTAACGAATTCGCCAGTCGCTTTATCTTTTGGATATTCAGTAATACGAACTGTGATACGTGTTGTCAGTTCGACTTCCTTGTTGTCCCAAGCGCGAATCGCTTCGGAAACATCAGGGAACAACATACCTTCGCCCTTACCGTTGATCTTCTCACGCGTTGCGTAGTACAGACCCAAAACGATATCTTGAGAAGGAACAATAGATGGTTCACCGTTAGATGGGAACAAAATGTTGTTAGAAGCGAGCATCAATGTGCGTGCTTCCATTTGTGCTTCGATAGACAAAGGAACGTGAACCGCCATTTGGTCACCGTCGAAGTCGGCATTGAAAGCCGCGCAGACGAGTGGGTGCAATTGGATCGCTTTACCTTCAATCAAAACTGGCTCAAACGCTTGGATACCAAGACGGTGCAAGGTTGGCGCACGGTTCAACATGATTGGATGTTCGCGGATCACTTCTTCCAAGATATCCCAAACGACTGGCTCTTGAATTTCAACGAGTTTTTTCGCTGCTTTGATCGTCGTTGCCAAGCCCATCAATTCCAATTTATTGAAAATGAATGGTTTGAACAATTCCAAGGCCATCAACTTTGGCAAACCGCATTGATGCAATTTCAGTTGTGGACCGACCACGATAACGGAACGACCAGAGTAGTCGACGCGTTTACCCAACAAGTTTTGACGGAAACGACCGCCCTTACCTTTGATCATTTCTGCCAAAGATTTCAAAGGACGCTTGTTTGCACCAGTCATTGCTTTACCGCGACGACCATTATCCAACAAGGAGTCAACCGCTTCTTGCAACATACGCTTTTCATTACGCGTAATGATTTCCGGAGCGCGCAATTCCATCAAGCGCTTCAAACGGTTATTACGGTTAATGACGCGACGATACAAATCGTTCAAATCGGAAGTCGCGAAACGACCGCCATCCAAAGGTACCAATGGACGCAATTCTGGCGGCAATACTGGCAACACTTCCATGATCATCCAGTCTGGCTTGATACCAGAACGTTGGAAGGCTTCCAATACTTTCAAACGCTTAGAGTATTTCTTGATCTTTGCTTCAGATTTAGATTCTTTGAGTTCTGTACGCAAAGTTTCTGCATCACGATCGATATCGATAGAGCGCAACAACTCACGGATACCTTCTGCACCCATGAACGCTGTGAATTCATCACCGTACTCTTCGTATTTCGCTGCGTAATCATCTTCAGACATGATTTGGCATTTTTTCAGCGGAGTCATGCCTGGATCAGTCACAACGTATGCTTCAAAATACAAGACGCGTTCGATATCGCGCAAAGTCATGTCGAGCACCATACCCAAACGGGATGGCAAGGATTTCAAGAACCAGATATGTGCTGTTGGGGAAGCCAACTCGATGTGGCCCATGCGTTCACGACGCACTTTGGCCAAAGTCACTTCAACGCCGCACTTTTCGCAGATCACACCGCGATGCTTCAAACGCTTGTACTTACCGCACAAGCATTCGTAATCTTTAATTGGGCCAAAAATCTTCGCGCAGAACAAACCATCACGTTCTGGCTTGAACGTACGGTAGTTAATTGTTTCTGGCTTTTTTACTTCGCCATAGGACCATGAACGGATTTTTTCTGGAGACGCGAGACCAATTTTGATCGCGTCGAATTGTTCATTGGGCTGAACTTGCTTGAATAGATCGAGCAGGGCTTTCATGTATTGCACTCCAGTGAAGTGTTGAATCGCTTTAGCTAATGGGCTTCGATTTTTCTACTTTAGGTTTAACCCTGTTCGCATGGGCGGGAGAGCCTGATCAACCTCTGTTGATCCAAGTTCCGCCGATACCGGGAACAAAAAGCACAAAAAATCTTGGTCCATCTGAATGACCAACGCCCGAAGTGAATTCGGGCGGTGGCTGCATTACTAAAAATGCTACTAAACTACTATTTAAAACGGATTAGTTACGTTCGAGATCGATATCGATACCCAAAGAACGGATCTCTTTCACGAGAACGTTGAACGACTCTGGCATACCAGCATCGATCACGTGATCACCCTTAACGAGATTTTCGTACACTTTGGTACGGCCATTCACGTCATCGGACTTCACAGTCAACATCTCTTGCAAGACGTAAGACGCGCCGTACGCTTCGAGTGCCCACACCTCCATCTCACCGAAACGCTGACCACCGAATTGAGCTTTACCGCCCAATGGTTGTTGTGTCACGAGAGAGTAAGGACCAGTCGAACGTGCATGCATCTTGTCATCAACCAAATGGTGCAATTTCAAGACGTGCATGTAACCAACTGTGACGTTACGTTCGAAAGCTTCACCGGTGCGACCGTCATACAAGGTCACCTGATTCTTCGATGGTGTCATACCCAATTGTTTTGCGATCTCATCTGGGTAAGCCAAATCGAGCATGCGACGGATTTCAGATTCATGAGCACCGTCAAACACTGGCGTAGCAAATGGAACACCATTTTTCAGGTTAGCCGTCAATTCCATGATTTCTTGATCGGACAAACCATCGATGTCTTCAGACTTACCAGACTCGTTATAGATTTGTTTCAAGAAGCCACGCAACTCTTCGACTTTAGCTTGTGCTTTCAGCATTTCGCCGATACGCAAGCCCAAACCTTTCGCTGCCCAACCCAAGTGAACCTCGAGAACCTGACCCACGTTCATACGTGATGGAACACCCAATGGGTTCAACACGATGTCCGCTGGCGTACCGTCGGCCATGTATGGCATATCTTCAACTGGAACAATGCGTGAAACAACACCCTTGTTACCGTGACGACCCGCCATCTTGTCACCAGGTTGCAAACGACGTTTAACCGCCAAATACACCTTAACCATTTTTTGTACGCCTGGTGGCAATTCGTCACCTTGCGTCAACTTCGTGCGCTTCTCTTCAAACGCCAAATCAAATTGATGGCGTTTTTCAGCGATAGAATCTTTAATCGCTTCGATTGCACGTGCTGCATCTTCGTCAGCTGGACGAATATCGAACCAATGATACTTATCGAGTTCCGCTAAGTACTCCTTCGTGATCTTCGAACCTTTTGCCAATTTAGCTGGGCCGCCGTTAGCAACTTTGCCGATCAACATACGTTCGAGACGTTCGAAAGCATCGCCTTCCACAATACGCAACTGATCGTTCAAATCGAGGCGGTAGCGCTTCAATTCGTCATCGATAATTTGTTGAGCACGTTTGTCGCGTTGGATACCTTCACGTGTGAAGACTTGAACGTCGATCACTGTACCTACCATGCCAGAAGGCACGCGCAAGGATGTATCTTTAACGTCAGAAGCTTTCTCACCGAAAATCGCGCGCAGGAGTTTTTCTTCTGGTGTGAGTTGTGTTTCACCTTTTGGTGTCACTTTACCGACCAGAGTATCGCCCGCCGTCACTTCAGCACCGATGTACACAATACCGGATTCATCCAGACGCGCTAATTGGTTTTCAGCGAGGTTAGAGATATCACGTGTGATT
>CANHZI010000136.1 GCA_947464955.1 Oxalobacteraceae bacterium | reverse complement strand
TTAGCCGGCTTTTCTTGTGCAAGTAAAAAAGCCGTTAATTGTTAGTCGACCTATCCGTGGATCGGTGCTCAGCTTTTTCTCATCGACTATATCAGCCGTATGATGAATATTGCCATCGTAGAAAATAACACGATTCCACTTTGCAGGGATTGATCCAATTTGTTCAAAATAGGCATTTGAACCTTGCATATAGCGCTGCTCAACGCCGTACTTTTCTTCAAAGTCGTGCGCGGACATCGTTAATGAGTCCTGCACCAGTGCGGCAGTTTCTTTTGCTGATTTCTTGGGTACATAAAAACTGGTTCCTCCGAGGCTTTCGTCCTTAAATAAATACAGGACAGAAGCCGCTCTTATTGATCCTTCTGGACCGCCAAGGTCTCGGTGGCATAAACAATGTGCTGGACGCAATTGCTCAGATTGTAAACTCATCATCGAAAACCTAGATACCGCATGAATCAAGCGCCGTGCGTTTAATCGAGTTCGAATATGCTGTAAGAAAAATTGAGCGATGGCTTCATTAATTTGGTCAGACATATGCAACTCGACACCGGGATAAGCTGGAAATTTAGCATTGCCAGCTAGTGTGAAATCATCGGCTTGATCTAGCGCGACTTGTAACCAAAATTCTGGATCCGCAAGTGCGTTATCAATGACAAAACATGACTCGCCATTTGCGAGCTTAATCGTTTGTATGTGTGGGTTAGGATTAAAAATAATGTGACCTTTTCTTGAGCAAAAAATAAAGACAAGCCTTTAGTTTGATTGAAATGGAGCGTCATTGAGCCGCGCATTCTTGGATAAGTTGCTGCCACAAATAGACCCATGCCAGATGCGTCGACCCCAAGCACAGCCTTAAAGCTTTGGTTGGTGATAATTTCTATACTTATCACTCTACGACAGAAATGCTTTTTGTACTAAGAAATTTTCGTTCGCTTTGCCGGCTAAGGAACCTGAAAAAAGCGCGAAGTGATGAACATCGAGAAAACATAGTCTTCTTAATATGATAGTGTTTTACTTTGTTCGTAACTCTGAAGTAAAAACATAAGTAGGCGTTTTGCTGCGAAGTTTTTTTAAGCAGGGAAAACCTTAGCAGCCTTGTGAGATATCGTTCCTGTGTGAAGCTTTGTACATTTCCGTCTGCTGGAGTGGAAAATAGTTTATCCGAGCTGGAATATCTAGTGCCGGGTAGTGCAAAGCTTTAGTGCGCCGGTGGAGTATGGACACCGCCAATTATGGTTTTGATGGGATACCCTGTATCAGAGGCTTAGCGCTGGTCAATTGACGACTCGGCGATCATGCTATGGTTTTCTGTCTTGTTTGTGCATGCGAAGCAAACAGAGTTTGGTGCTGTGGCTGTGCGGCGGTATAGCCAGATCTATTTTGACTTCGGATTAAAAATTGATGAATCCTCGCTTTGAAAAACCGGCTCATCAACTGACGGAAAGTGATTTTCGGCAAGCACCGGTCTGGCTTAAGCGCCGCAAGCAGTCAATTGCTAGGCCCGCGACATTACAAGCAGTCGTTTTGCTTGTTCAGCTATTGCGATTGCGCTACTCTCGTTAGTGGATGCGGTGTGTGACTGACCGATGAAGTTTTGTTTAAGCCAATACGTCAACCAAGCAATACGAAAAATGAGGACAGAATCATGCTTGAAGGAACATGCCTATGTGGCGCGCTGCATTGGACATACTCAGGTGAGCCCGATGGTGCCACAGCCTGTAATTGCACAGCATGCAGACGTTATGGTGTTCTTTGGGCCTATGACTATGAGGATGTGGGAATTAAGGTTTCCGGCGTAACTCAAACCTTTTCGAGGGGGCGAGCACTGGAGTTCCATTTTTGCCCCACTTGCGCTTGTATTGCTTTCTGGCGTAGCAAGAGCCTCGATGAACAGGGGCGTCGCAGAATAGCCGTCAACTTGCGTTTGGCAGAGCCTGATACTGTCGCTCAGATCCCCATCGATCACTTCGATGGCCTGGATACATTTGACGACTTACCGCGCGACGGTCGGTGCGTTGCTGACTATTTGTTTTGAGATTGGTATGTTGCGAACGGAACAGTTTTTTGTGCAAAATCTCAGTTGAAGTACCAGCCTGCCTCTCGCATTGCGAATCTTCTTCGTTTAAAACTAGAATGTATGCCATGAGTGCTGATCACTGTGAGGCGATCCCATTAATCCGATATTAGAACCCAAAAACGATGTTTTCAGCGATTCGTAGAGCTTGGAAAAACTATATAGATTCCATCCCAAAACCGATAGAATTTGAATCGGTGTCTGATCGGGAAATTGCGAAAGAATTGAACCCGCCACACTCACAAGAGATTGTTGACGCTTATTCGGAACTTTCTAACTATATTGTCGCGCATCTTGAGGGTGAGATTGCTGTTAAGACGAGGGCAGCGATTGTCAGGCAGTTGAAGCCAGCGCTTGAGCCGGCCGAGGCTCTCTGTGATTGGATTTCTGCACGAAGTGGGCCACAAGCGAAGAATTTAGGTTTGCTTGCGGTAGATTGGAAGGCTCGCGAAGAGATCAACTGGCAGATACAGCGTATCGCTAAAGCGCATGCTGTAGACCTTGCTTGGCAGTATGAATGGCAGTCCGACGAAAGTTGGCAAAGTGAACTGCGTGAAAATGAGTTTCCTGTAGAGGTGCCCCTGAAATATGCTGGTAATTATTTTGGAAAATGTGGTCTTTCGCTAATCGTGATCGTACAAGATGATGCTGTTTTTGGCTTTGCCGTCTCATCTGCTAAAGAGGATCGTGTCCGAGAGATTTGTGGCAAGCTCTCTATTCGTCTTTCAGGAGACACCTGAGTTGTTTTTGATTTTGACGCATATGCTTATACCTTAGTTTTTCCTGGCAATACGGTTGTGTATCAAATCAAGCAATATCGGTAAGCTGAGTATATGTCCATCATCAGCTATTTAGAAAGCGACGGCTTTGCGCTAAGTATGCTGGTGTAAGTAGTCGTTTTTTATTTGTTGAAGACAGCACGGAATTACATATTTGTATCACGCTAAAGCCATGAACTTCATGCTTATCTGCGAAACTACAAATTGAGCACTTTACAAAGAGCGTCATAAAATGAATGTTGAATGTGAAAAACATGGCCAAGGGGTCGCGGCGACAGTCTGTTGTCATCTCATTAGAAATAATGGCCCACGTTTAGGTTTTATCGAAAATAGTTCGGAACCAGGAGATCTACAAGCTTGGTGCTACGCCTGTGAGCACATGTTTTTGCAAGAAGAAGATAAGACGAATCGGTTTCTTCAATTTTGTGATTTTTCACTTGTTTGCGAAGAATGCTACAAAAGCATAAAGGCTGCGCATGAAGCAAACACTTAAGCTACAACTCAAGTTATTTGTTTTCGTCAATAGCCGTTCGCTTGAACCTATAAGTGGCGCGGGCTTATGCGCAGAATGTGCGAGCTTGCCACGAGCATTCCTAGTCATCCTACGGCTTATTTGTTGATACTGACGGGTTTGTTTATGATTGTCGGCAGCCTTGTCCAATGGACGTTCTTGGTCATGTTACGACGCCAGCATGCCAAGTTATGGGATTTTATGGGTAGACCGACAATCTGGACGGATCAGAGTCTAATCAGTGCATGGCCAACTATAAAATTCATACAGCGTAAACATTATCGGGGATTCGATCTTAGTAGCGTTCGGTTTTGCGACGCTTTTTACCTGCCATTGATATTCTTTTACTGGACAACATCGCTTTTAACACTTGTCTTCTTTGTGGTGATAGGCATTTATGGTTGGCCCGCTCAATGGCGTTAAATCTCGAATGTAGAAAAATTTGGAACTTGAACTTGAGTGCACTCACGGTGACGTTCTTTTTGCGCGTGGTGTTAACTAAAATAGTGCAGACTGCCGCATCGACATGAATATAAACCCGATCTTTAGGAAACCCTGCCCCCGGTGCTCGCAATGCTCGAGCGAGCTGGTTTATATGGAACCTATTCGCAAGTTGCCCGTCATGATCGGTGAGATTTTTGGGTGGGCTGGAGCTGTACTTTTTCTATGTTTAGTTTCAGCCTTGGGCTTAGAAGAATATGGCTTTGCAGTGTTTGTGGGTGCGATAATCGGTGTGTTGTTGTTTGTGAAGCTTGGAAGCGATACGAAGAATGATCCAGCTCAGGGATTGTTCTACTGCCAGATATGCAAAAGCTATACGAAAGTAAAGAAAGCAGAAAACTAAATCTAATTGGAGCTTTCGATTGTTACGCCAAGCTGCAACGATCCTTAGTGCGATACCCTATCATCATTTAATGCATACTCAGCCATCACTACTTTGACAAGAAAGCACAGAAAGAATGCAGATTTATATCGCGGGCTCAGGAAAGCTCGCTACGGAGTTAATTGAACGTTTAGAGCCTATCGATGGCTTATCCATTTCCAGTTGGGCAAACTCGGCGGATTGTGCGGAAAAGAGTATCGTAGTTCATGCAGGGTCTGGCCGTGAGCTTGAGGCTATCGCGCGATTTTGTATTGCCACCTCATCGGTGTTGATTGAGCTTTCGACGGGCTCATCGCTGGAAAATGCACCCGCCAACTTTCCCATCGTGATCTGCCCAAACACCAATATTCTGATGCTCAAGTTCATGTGTATGTTGGAGAGATCTGGTGCGATGTTTGCGGCGTATGACACTCATATCGTCGAGTCGCATCAGGCGTCGAAGACCTCGGTTCCTGGTACTGCAGTTCAGATGGCGAATGCTCTGGGAAAGAATGAAAAGCATATCGTTTCTATCCGTGACACCGCGATACAGCGCGATCAGTTCGCTATTCCACAGGACCATTTGGGGCGTCATGCCTTCCACCGCATCAATATTCAAGATGGAGCATGTTCCATCTCGATGGAGACACGCGTCTATGGAGAAGCCCCGTACGCCAGCGGAGTGCAAGAAATCATCGCTGCAGTGCGGGCACTATCCTTAGAACCTCGCGTGTATTCAATTATCGAGTTTATCGAGCAAGGCTGGATCTAGGTCGATATTGAGTGCTTTCGCGCTGTGGTCAGTGGCGTCATTGATTTTGATGTTGACATGTAAATTGCTCGCGAAAAGCAGTGGCGCTCAGGTGACGATGTCAATTGAAGGCCTGTCTATTTCATCCAAAATTGAGTCCATTTTCACATCTTTCTTGCGTGAGATGAATCCTAACTGTCTGTAGTTTGCACACTGCCCACGATTTGCATTGTCTGGCCCTACGAGCCTGTTTATACTTCCTATACTTTTATGCAACACCGAATTTCCATTCTACCGATTTATTTACGCTTGTTTATTTTTGTAGGGGCAGTATCAATTCATGATGAACAATAACTCAGGCCTGTCTGCCGCGATGGGCAACGGGCAGTCACATGACACTGGATCCCAAGTGCCTCAAGGCGAAGGGCAAGCGCATCAAACCGTCAATCAAAAAGTGATGGATTCGCTATTGCAAGACCGCGTGTTGGGACAATGCAAGAGCCAAAGTCTGGCGCGCCTATTGCCAAAAATTACGCAGAAGCGTTTTGAAGCAGGTGCAGTGATTTGTCATGCGAATGATAAAGCAGACTATTTTTACTTGCTGTTGAACGGCGCTGTACGTATGACGTCGGCGCAAGGGCAAGTGCTAGATATGACGAGTGGCCATTTTGGTGAAGAAGCGGCGTCGGATGCTGCATTCTATTTGGCCGAGGCGACTTGTACCCTTGATTGCGAAGTGCTATGCATACCGCGTGCCGCAATGATGAGTTTGGTCGATGCCAATGCCAGTCTAAAGACAGATTTGTTTTTTTCCTTGACCGAGCGGTTTTCCGGGCAAGCTTTGGTGCGCCATGCTGCTGGCGAGAAGAAAGAAAGTATCTCGCACAGTAAGTGGGCTGATGTGATTGGTTGGGTACTCGCTTTGCTTTGCCCTTTGTTGATTTTAGAATTTGGTGAACAATGGCACCTCTCCAATAAAGCTATCATCTTTTCTGCGATTTTTTCTTCAACTGTGATTATGTGGGCGTTTAGCTTGGTCGATGATTACATCCCAAGTTTATTCGCATTGTTGGTGATCTTAGTGACGGGTTTAGTGCCCGCTGGTGTCATT
This sequence comes from Oxalobacteraceae bacterium, assembly GCA_947464955.1. Classification (GTDB taxonomy): domain Bacteria; phylum Pseudomonadota; class Gammaproteobacteria; order Burkholderiales; family Burkholderiaceae_D; genus Undibacterium. The sequence continues at coordinate 6,542 of CANHZI010000136.1, read as the reverse complement.
CTGTCGGGTTTTTCATCCGATGGTTTCCTTATGGCGCTGAGCACCTTGGGGCTAGGAACGGTGGTCGTCACTTCCGGCTTAGGCTACCGTTTCATTTTATGGATGCTGGCACGATTACCCAATTCGCAGTTGTGGCATAACGTGGGCTTGTTTATTACTGGCACCATCATCACGCCTATCATTCCAACCGCAAATGGCCGTATCGCGATCGTCGCGCCGTTCTATCTCGATATGGTGGAAAGTTTGAGCCTCAAGGCGCGCGGTGCTGCAGCGACGCGTTTGGCGATTTCCTGTTTTGGTGGCATCAGTTTATTTTCTGCTGTCTTCATCACTAGTAAGTCAGTTAATTTTGCTGTGTTCGGATTACTTTCGCCACAAGGGCAAGATAAGTTTCAATGGCTCACATGGTGTATGGCAGCGATGGTCGCAGGGTTGACCTTGATTACGCTCAATGGTGCAGCGGCCTATTTTATGTTTCGCAATCAAGAGCGTTCACAATTACCCAAAGAGGTTGTCGAGCAGCAGCTAGCCTTGCTAGGTGAGATTAAGCCCAGAGAGTGGGCGGCCTTAGCAGGCATCGCATTTATGGTAGTCGGTATCGTGACTAGCTCGATTCATCGTGTGCAGCCACCATGGCTAGGCTTTACGATGTTCTTTTGCTTGCTGCTGTGTGGTTCGCTCGACAAAAAAGAATTGAAAGAGAAAGTCGATTGGACCTTTTTGCTTTATATGAGCGGCATTACCGGCATCGTCGCCTCCTTTAACTTCTTAGGCTTAGATAAGGAACTCGGCGCTACCTTACAAAGTTTGGGCTCTTACATGCGTGGCAACTTCGAGCTATTCGTCTTATTGCTGTTTGCTTTGGTGAATGTGATACGTATTGTGGTACCGATCAACGCCGCGGTAGTGATCTTGGCGACGGTGCTAATGCCATTAGCGGATATTAATGGCGTGAATGCTTGGGTGGTGGGTTTTATCGTATTAATGTTCGCCGAAGTATGGTTCTTGCCGTTCCAATGCTCTTACTATTTGCCTTTGCAAGAACTCAACCGTAAGTATGGTTTGTATAGCGAAAAGTCATTCTTGTGGTTTAACGCGGCGTTGAATCTTGCGCGCTTAGCCGCAGTTTATGCATCGATTCCTTATTGGAAAATGTTGGGTATTCTATGAAAACAATAAAATTGGAAAAGCTCTTGATGTGGTTGTTTTTATTGGTCACCCTGATTTTGATTGGCTGGTATAACTTAACCAAGCCCAGTATCTTGATACTGCATAGCTATGATAAAGATTATTCTTGGGTACGCGACATCAATACGGGGTTAAATCGGGTATTAAAGAACAAATATCTGTATCAGGTGCGTTGGTATTACATGGACACGAAACGCCACCCCGATGTGAAATACAAAACCAGTGCCGGTATCTCCGCAAGAGATTTGATTAATCAAACGCGTCCAGACGTGGTGATTGCGATGGACGACGACGCCCAGAAGTATGTTGCCCAGCATTTTGCTAACGATCCCAAAATCAAGATTGTATTTGGCGGTGTGAATAAAGAGATCACTGAGTATGGCTACGAGAAGGCCAATAATGTGACCGGCATACTCGAGCGTTTGCCACTGACGGCATTGAGCGAATCTTTGCAAAGTGCGCGGAGTTTGCAGAAGCTCAATCATCCGATACGGATTGCCTATTTGGGCGATTCTTCTGAAACCGTGTATGGCGATGCGAATCAGATAAAACAGTTCAACTGGGCGCCTCATCAATTAATCGATGTGAAAAATGTCAAAACTTGGGAAGAGTGGAAGAGTAGTGTAGCTGAGCTCAATGCTAAAGCCGATGTCATTTTATTGACCAACTATCGTGGGCTTCAACGTTCTGCGACTGATGCGACATTGGTGCCAGCGAAAGAAGTTGTGGCGTGGACTGAGAAAAATGCGAGCATTCCCGTGATGGGAGGCAATGGCTTCTTTACAGAAGATGGCGGCATGTTGGCAATTGGTACTTCACCGTTTGAACAAGGCGAAGTGGCAGCGCGGAAAGCTTTACAAATCGTGATGCAAAAAATGGATGTGAAGAGCTTACCTATCGTCGCATCACAAGAATTTATCGTGACGATGAGTGGCTCCAGAATGAAAAACCGAGGTTTCTCCTTGCCTAAAGTTTACGAAGCGGCGGCCCATGCAGGCGATCAATACTTTGAATAAATTACATCGCACAAACGAATTGATTACGCTTTTTGATTGAGATAGAGAGGGGATGTTGATGTTTGGCCCTAACCCACAAGAGAAGCACCCGATGGCGGGCTTTAAGCAGGTTTGTTACCTTAAAAATGTCATCAAGAACCCCAATATTCTTGTCGGTGATTACACCTATTATGATGATCCAGATGAGTTGGAAAACTTCGAAGATACGGTTTTGTATCACTTTCCATTCATTGGCGACAAACTGATTATTGGTAAGTTTTGTGCGATCGCGCGCGGTGTAAAGTTCATCATGAATGGTGCCAACCATAAGATGTCTGGGATTTCGACGTATCCGTTTCAAATATTTGGTGGTGGCTGGGAAGCCGTAACGCCGCAAGCTGGCGAGTTGCCTTTTAAGGGCGACACAGTCATCGACCACGATGTTTGGATAGGATACGAGGCCTTAATTATGCCTGGTGTGCATATCGGCAGCGGTGCGATTATTTCATCACGTTCGGTGGTGACAAGCGATGTGCCACCCTATGCAATTGTTGGAGGCAATCCCGCGCGCATCATCAAGTATCGATTTGAAGAAGCAGATATTGCTCGCTTGCTTGAGATCGCTTGGTGGAACTGGTCGGCTGAAAAACTTACATTAAATTTAAAACATATCGTTTCAGCGGATATCGATGCGCTTGAAAAGTTGGTGTGACGCATCTCTCTGATAGGTTCACACTCGCAACGATTCGCTTGTATGCTTCGTTGGGGTATTGGGGACAGCCTGAAAGCTAACTGTGGTTTATCCAATTTCAATTTCTAAAACAGAACTCTATGATCAGTAACGACCAAGCCAATTGCATCGCAGATGAATTAATCGAGCAGCAACGTCAACAATCGCGAGACGCGAAAAATGAGACTGCTAAAAAAGTTTCTTGGCTGTATCGTTGTGCGGAACTCAATCGACTAGAACCGATTGAGCAAGAAGAGGTTATCGTTGAAGCCCGAAGGGAGATGCGTCGGGGCCTTTGGTTCGCGGTCGCTGGATTCTTGGTATGGGCTACCGTTTTTTCTGGATTTTGGTTCACAGCCCTAAGCGCAGAGCAACGCTCACGTTTTTTCTTGGTTTTGCCGTTTATCCTATATGTGCCAAGCGTCCTATTGCATCTGTCAAACATGCGCCTTCATGTCAAATATCTGGCGCGTTTACGCTGGAAGTAATATTACTCTTGCTCACCACCTTGAAGTTGGGGTCACCATCAAACACTCAAATTCAAAGCCTTTGTTGATTGACAAAGCGCGGTCAAAAAAACAATGATTTGCCTTGGCTTGCTTTATTCCTCTTAACAAGATTTTCTTGCGGCGACTTATCGCTATCGATGGCGCGGATAGTGTTGACACATTGTGACCAATGTTTTGAGTTCATGATAATCCGTCCTTTGTGCCAAAAGCGCTAACACTTGATCAACCTGAAATGAGCTTGGAATGATTTCAAGCGGACTCTTGCATAGCCAATCAGTGAGAGTCGCAGTCAGAGTTGATTTGTCTGATTCAACGATCTCTTTTCTTGAGGGAACGTAGCAACTCAATTCCAAATTTCTGTATTTTTGAACGGCTCGTTCGGCGGCGAGCAAATTTTCTTTTGGCACGCCAAATCGATCGTGTACGTCATAGTGGCTCTGGTTCATGAGTGACAAATCCTTAGTGTCGTGAAGCATTGAGAACTGGTGTAGGCATGGCCATGCAAAATCCTCAATGGGGGTAGATATGTCATGAACACTACACATTTACAGTTTACCTTCAAGAAGTCGAGGAAATATGACCCTTTTGTTACATATGCAAGCATTGCTTGAGTGTGAGAGGTATTGCCTCGACTATTTCTTGGCCTGGCGTGAGCAACAACGACGCAAGCAAATTTAGGTGGAAAAGAAAATGTGGACTCGAGTTAAGAACCGAATACGGAGTATCAGCGGGCAGTTTCTAATTGTCGCCCTTGCCGCTTCCGCCTTGCTGGTCATGAACGTCTTGTATGACAGCCACCGCACGCTCAACGCGGCCCTCATCGAAAACGTCAAAACTAGTGTGGCACAAAGCTCGCGTTTATTGAATCTGACCGTCTCAACGCATAGCAGCAAGCAAGATTTGCAAACCGTGAAGATATTCTTTGATGAAATGATCGATCCGCAGGCAAAGAATGGTTTGGTGTATGTCGCGATTGGCGATGCGAATGGCAAGGTGATTTTGTCGACGCAAAAAATTACCGGCGTTTTACCAGCACCCCATACGCAGGAGCAGATTGAAGTGGCATCGTCTACCGGTTTAATTCATGTTCGAAACGCACTCTTACTTCCAGATAATGAGGTCGGCTTCTTACAGTACGGTTTTTCGACCGAGAATATCATAGAAGCAACTTCAGCCCAGCATCACAATGCCTTGCTGAGAACCCTCATTGTGATTGCCGCAACCTTTTGTGTGATTGTACTCATCGGCAGTAGCGTCACCCAACGGTTTACCCAAATGATCGACACCAGCGAACAGATTGTGCGAGGTGATCTAAGTCAGCGCATTCAAATTGGTGGACAAGACGAATTAAGTCGCATGGCAACGCAGTTCAATTGTGTGGTCGACGCCTTGGAGTTAAAAATTGATGAAATCACTGAGCTCAATCGATCTTTAGAAAACCGGGTGCGTATCCGTACTTGGGAGTTAGAGCATTCGAAGAAAGAGCTAGAAGCAAATTTACGTCAACTTCAAGAAGCGCAACGACAGCTAGTCAACGCGGAAAAGTTAGCGGGCTTAGGATCTTTAGTCGCCGGCATTGCCCATGAACTAAATACGCCCATCGGCAATGCTTACACTGTTTCGACCACAGTAACCGAGAGAGTGATCGAGTTCGATAGCGAGGTTGGAGCTGGAACGCTCAAGCGTTCTAGCCTCGTTCGGTTTACTGCAGACATGCGAGAGGCTTCTGATTTACTTAACAAGAATCTGGTGAGAGCCGCCGAGTTGATCACCAGCTTTAAAACAGTAGCCGTTGATCAGGCGAGTGAAAATCGACGTAAATTTGATCTACTCAAGACCGTCGAAGAGTTAGCCGTCACTTTGCGTGTGCAATTGCGCAAACGGAAAATTGAGTTTTTAGTGGAGATTCCAGTCGGGATCGAAATGGACAGTTATCCTGGTCCTTTGATGCAAGTGATTTCTAATTTGTTCAATAATGCCATCATTCATGGTTTCGAACATCGCGAAAGCGGGCAAATCAAGATCATGGCAAACCGTCTCGAGAGCGCCACAACTGGCGGCGCCAATTCTATTGAACTGCATTTCATTGACAATGGCGTCGGCATACAACCGCGTATCGTCGATAAGATTTTTGACCCATTCTTTACCACAAAGTTCGGGCAAGGGGGATCGGGTCTGGGTTTAAATATTTGCTACAACATTGTGAACGGCATACTTGCAGGGCAAATTATCGTGCATTCGGTCTTAGGTGTTGGGACGAGGTTTACGCTTGCATTGCCCTTGGTTGTGCCAGATTCGGACTCGACCCTATCGTAGTGCGGATGAGTGCTTTGCACTTTGACTCTGAGATCGAGCGCGCTGAACCTCGTATCCAAGAGAAGCGTCGATAGACGAAGAGGTGCCGATGCAAGAATCTTTGAATTTACAGTCCTGCATGCCTACCATTGGGTATGGTTCGCTTGTGCCACTTAGTTGATTCAGCTACATTGTTAGTCTGGCTTTATTATCAATCTACACAAACATCCTATAAAACTGAAAGGACGCGTATGCCGGGGTCGATAGAAATGCTGCAAGAGGGAATCGCTGCTAGACAGGAAGAATTGCAACGGGTTGCGGATATCCTAGCGAAAGCGGCTCAGAAATATCGCATCTATGCTGGATGTATTCGCGTAGGCTTAATCTTCTTCGGTGCAGTGATCGCAACCCAAAGTTCTTGGGAAAAAGCTTTCCCCGCATATAAAGAATACTCTTTCATCACCTTTACATTTTTAGGTGTGATCGTCACGACTCTAGCTGGCCTAGAAGCGGCGTTCAAATTTGAATCCCGTGGTGCAGAACTCAATTTGCTGGCAGCGAGTTGCCATTCCACCGTGAGAAAGACCGACGCCACTTGGTATAAACAAGTTGGTATTGCAAGCAATCTCAATGATCAAGTTTCAGGTGCGATGTCGCTCATCGAATTGCAAGATACGAAGCTTAGTGAAATTCAAGAAAAGGCAGCCAGCAGTGGCGTCAACGTCACCTTAGAGATACGCAAGCTATATCGAAATAGTGAGGCGCCTTATTCTGAGAGTGGCCAATCGCCTGATCGACCATATGCCGCTTAATGAGGAAGCGGTT
>CANHZI010000135.1 GCA_947464955.1 Oxalobacteraceae bacterium | reverse complement strand
TGGCTGTCGACTGTGCCACTCACTAATGGTGTGATTGCTGGTATTTTCGGCGTTAAATATTTGTCGATGTTATCGGGTTTTGTATTCTTCTCGCATCAACTTGGCAGCTTCATCGGTGCCTGGCTGGGCGGTTATATGTACACCAAGAATGGTAACTATGATGCTGTCTGGCTGATCGTGATTGGCCTCGGCTTGTTCGCAACATTGATCAATTTACCGATTGATGAGAAAGCGATTGAACGCGATCAATTAAAACCTGCTACGGTCTAATTGTGGCCGAGCTATTGTGGGATGAAAGTACTGCAATGAAGATTCAGAGTTTGGCAAAAAAATTGGCACTCGTTATGTTATTGGTGCTGATCGTGCTCTTGACGCTTTGGGCTTACTTTCAACCCGGTTTCCTTATGGATTTGGCGAATAAATATGTGTTTTGTTGATGCTGGTACTAGGCAGCATCCTCTTCATGCAGAATAAATCGCTCGATCATTTTCATCACGTTGCTAGCCGCGTAGCGTTTGGGCATGACAGATTCCGCCGCACTAGCAAGTTGAAAACTACCTTCCATGCTGGCAAGGACAATCGCTGCCAACCCATGTGCAGCTGCTGTGTGCTTTCCTTCTTCAGCTAATCTTGCCTCGAGTAACTGTTTAATTAGCTTAAACTCTTTTGCGATCGCAGCGGCGTACGCGACTTGCACTTCTGCTTGTTTGACAGCTTCAGATCCAATAATGACCCAAGCAGCAACAGCCTCAGGGTTTTCGCCATCTCCTTTTGCTAGGCGAGCATCGACATAGGATTGCAGCCTTTCTTTTGGTGTTTTTGCTTTTGCTAAGAGAGTATGAAATCTTGACTCGAATATGGCTGTTAGTCCTTCAATCAAGGCCATCAAGATTTCGGATTTGCTTTTGAAGTGATAGTGGATCAGTCCTGGCGTAAGCTGCGCTTCTTTCGCGATCGCCTGAATCGTGGCGCGTTCGTATCCTTGTTCGGCCAGTACTCTGAGCATTGCAGCTGTTATCTCTGCACGTCTTTCCAATGTATTTGATTTTCTCGACATGGTCCGAGTTCTCCTCGCTTGAGACTGGATTGAAATTGTAAATAAATAGGAAGATTATTTATATTGGTTGTTCAACCAAATTATACTTGCATTATCACTGCTTGACGTCTATATTTTCAATATTGGTTAAATGACCAAGATAAAGGTAAATTGTGACGATGAGTGATATAGCGCAGAAAATTCGACCGCCGTTGATCGTAGGCATAACAGGAGGAATTGCGAGCGGTAAGTCCACAGTCAGGAGAATGTTCGAGGATCTGGGAGTAGCCTGCATCGATGTTGATCTTGTTGCCCGCTCTATACATCAAGATGCCGCGCACCCGGTTTGCGGAGAACTTACGATACAGTTCCCAGATTGGGTTGATAACCAAGGGCGTTTATTGAGAGGAAGCCTTCGCCAGTTTTTTTCAGTGAATCCTGCTGCAAATAGAGCCTTGATCGAAATGTTGAAACCGTATGTTCTTGAAACCCTTTGGAATTGGACGGCGAGCCAGCCAGGCCCTTATGTTATTTGGGAGTCAGCTCTCCTCGTAAACGAAGGCATATTGGATTGCTCGTCCTCATTGCGGTGTCATAATGATTTTCCTAGCCGTGTTTTGTGTGTGACCTCGGGGCGTGCTCAGCAAGTTGAGCGATTGCAGCAGCGCCAGCCAGATTGGTTAACCGAGGATGCGATGAAGGTCATAGCAATGCAATCTGATGCAGCAAGCTTTACTGCTGTGGCAGACGATATTTTGCACAACAATAGTGACCTGTTATCGTTGAGAGTCGGTGTCCAAAAATTACATGTGGTTTATGGCAAGTTAGGAGATTTATCATGAAGAAGCTAGGTTTTTCCGGAACTTTAGATCCCATCACGAATGGTCATATGTGGGTGATCGAAGAAGCGCGAAACTTGGCAGAAGAAGTGATTGTTTTTATTTCTGAAAATCCATTTAAGAAATGCCAATTTCCTGCTTCACAAAGGAAGTCAATTGTTGAAGCGAGTTGCGTTGAGCGTGGTTGGAGCAATGTTTCGGTGGTAATAGTTCGAGGCGACTACACCGCGCGAGCAGCTAAACAGTATGGCGTGAATTATTTGCTGCGTGGCATTCGCAATACAACAGATTTTGATTACGAAAATTTATTGCAGCAAGCGAACGTCGATGTCATTAACGGTGCAAAGACTATGTTTGTCATGCCTCCGCGTGATCTTGGCTCTGTCAGTTCGAGTTTTATCAAAGGTCTACAAGGACCGGTCGGATGGCATTGGCATACCAAGAAATTTATCCCGCCAGCGGCGTACGACGCGTGGATCAAAAATTGGCTTCATCGCGAATGGGAGAAGTTATGGGGAGAAGAAAATGCATTCGCAAAACACGACGCTAAACAAATGGAAAATCAGCATCGATGGTTTGTAGAGTTGATGGGTGCTTATAGTTCTTCGACAAGGTACTACCATAATCTGGATCATCTGGTGCATGGTTTGAGTGAATTGAATGTTTATGCGGTCAATCAGGCCTTAGGTAATCATGAGGTGAAGGTTTTGAAGCTTGCTTTTTGGTTTCATGATTTTGTTTATGGTGGTAATCAAGACCTATCTGATGAAGAGGCAAGTGCTCGTGCATTTATCACAAGCGCACTCGATGCAGAATATGCAGACGAGGTTGCTGCACTTATTCGAGCGACAGATCATTTTCAAGAAAGCCAGATTTCACATCCGCTCAAACACATCATACTGGGAGCTGACTTGGCGATTTTGGGCCAGCAGCGAGATGTTTATCGTGCCTATGCTGAAGCAATTCGAGAGGAGTATCGTCATGTACCTGAAACGATCTACCTAGAAAAACGTCGGCAAGCACTTCAGTATTTAGACCAAAAAGGGAAAGAAGGACAGCTATTTATTGATCCTTATTTTGCTCAACTCTATGGGAGTTCCAGTAGCGAGAACTTGCTTTGGGAAATCGATTTCTTGACTGAGAAGCTTGCTCATGTTGAGTAAGGTCGCGCGAGTTTAGGTGAATTTCCCATTTGTAAAACGCATGTAAAAATTGTCAATTTTTCTGAATCCCCCTACAATGCCATGATTGATTTCTTTCGAGTTTTGAAGGAAATTTGCTCAGCTTTTGCTCTTGATTTTGGGCAATGTTTATATGCTTTTGGAGAACTCAGCGCATGATTATCGGTATCGATTTAGGAACAACAAATAGTCTGGTTGCGATTTGGCGTGATGGACAGGCGCAATTGATTCCGAATAGTTTGGGTGAGGTGCTAACGCCCTCTTGCGTGAGCCTCGATGAAGATGGCAGTATTTTGGTGGGGAAGGCGGCACGTGAGCGTTTGCAAACGCACCCCGAGCGTACCGCTTCCGTATTCAAACGGTACATGGGAAGTGATAAGAAGATTCGTCTAGGAACGCGCGAATTTCGCGCGGAAGAACTATCTTCATTTGTCCTCAAAAGTTTGAAGGCTGATGCCGAGGCCTTTCTCGGTGAAGCTGTGACAGAAGCGGTGATCACGGTGCCTGCTTATTTCTCAGATGCGCAACGGAAAGCGACCAAAGTCGCAGGGCAATTGGCGAATTTGAAGGTTGATCGCTTGGTCAATGAACCGACTGCCGCCGCACTCGCTTATGGCATGCATCAGTTTAAAGACGAGTGCAAGTTCTTGGTATTCGATTTGGGCGGAGGCACCTTTGACGTTTCTATTCTTGAGATGTTTGATGGTGTGATGGAAGTGCGGGCTTCCGCTGGTGATAACTATCTCGGCGGTGAAGATATTACTAAGGTGATGGTCGAAGCCTTTATCGATAAACATCAATTTCCTGCCAAAGTGAAGAATGATGCACGTTTCATGCAGCAATTGTTTGCCGCGGCCGAAAAAGCCAAACGGGATTTGTCGACCTCAGACAAGGCCTTGATGGAAGTGCAAACAACCGAACAATTACTGCAACTCGAGTTCGATGAGGAACTGTTGACGAAAATCACCGCACCCTTGATCAAACGTTTGCGTGAGCCGGTAGAGCGCGCCTTGCGTGATACGAATTTACGTAGCAATCAACTCGATAGCATCGTACTCGCAGGCGGTGCTACGCGTATGCCTATCGTGAAGCGCTTGGTAACCTTGATGTTTGGCCGTTTCCCTCAGAGTGAAATTAACCCGGACGAAGTGGTGGCAATGGGGGCTGCGGTACAAGCTGGTTTGAAGATGAAAGATTCAGCATTAGAAGAAGTGGTGATGACTGATGTCGCGCCATATTCTTTGGGTGTGGATACTACCATCGTTTTATCCGATAACAAGAGCGTGGGTGGACATTTTTCACCGATTATTGAACGCAATAGCACAGTGCCAGTGAGCCGTGTGAAGCGCTACTTCCCGCTCGAGGATAAACAAGATAAGTTGATCTTTAATATTTTCCAAGGTGAATCGCGCTTGGTGAAAGACAATATCTTCTTGGGGAAAATGGAACTCCCTTTGGATCCTTTGCCTAGTGAAGAGAATGGTGTCGATTTGCGTTTCACTTATGATGTCAATGGCTTACTCGAGGTGCAAGCGACGGTGTTGCGTACTCAACAAAAGCACGCCATGATCATTCAAGGTAATCCAGGCCTCTTAAGTGATGAACAAATTGCTGCGCGTTTTGCAGAGCTAGAAAAGATCAAAATGCATCCGCGCGATACGCTCGAAAACCGCACCTTGATGGCACGTGCCGACCGCGTTTATCAGCAGCTGAAAGGTGATTCTCGTGCTTGGTTGACGACGCAAATTGCTGAGTTCGAACGCGTGGTGGAGACTCAGAATATCAAACTAATTGCTCCTGCACAGAAAAAGTTTTCTGAAATATTAGACGAAATTGAACGTGATGTGGTCTTGCATCCAGACTTTACAGAATAAGGTGAAGCCAAATGCAAGAAGCGCAGCAAATGCAAGATATCCCTTCATTTTTTATTGACCAGCGCCTCGACCAAGATGTCGATGAACGCACGATTAAACGTGCTTATGCAAAAGCGCTGAAGCAGATCGATCAGGAGAGCGATTTGACGGGGTTTCAAGACCTTCGCGAATCGTATGAATACGCAATTAATTGGGCGCGCCATCGTGATTGGTTAGCGCAGCAAACGCAGGAGCAAGAGGAACAATTTTCTGCGGAACAGGAATTGCCTACCGCTAGCTCGACGACATCTGATCAAGCCCAGGTTACCCAGCCCGCATGTGATTCCCACATTGATCATGCAAACGAGGTAATGAGTGAGGAGGCAGCAAAAGCCGTTGCTGTTGCGGCGGCTTCCGCCATTGGTGAGTTGCTTCGACAAGAGCTGAAGCAAGAGAGTAATCCAACAATCGACAAGGATATTCCTGCGTCGCCTAGCACTCTCGAACAGGCTCCCTATCATCATCCGACAACACTGATGAGTCTGGCACCAGAAGAACCGGTGCGAGAGCCGACTGTAGAAACGGCTTCCACTTTACTGACTTTAGATGATGCTGTGGATTCGAGTCCGCCATTGCCAAGCTTGGTACAAGTGGACACGGCCACCCCTAAAGTGGTAGTTGAGGATATACCGCAGGGACCATCACCTATCGATGTCGCCAAAGAAGTGATGGAAGAAGTCCTGCAACGAATTCAGCAATTGAATGATGAAAATGCGGATCTGTTGCCATTGTTACGCGATGCGATGGATGATGATCGACTGATCAATGTTGAAGCACGTGATGTGTTCGAATGGTTAATGGCAAATCACGTGGCCCAAGGTTGGCAGGCCGGGAACGGGAATTTATTCGGAGCGACGGTTAAAGCCTTTCAATGGAATGAAGACAAGAATCGTCTCTTGCGTTTTGGCGAACTTGGTTATTACTTAGAGCATGCCTTAGTTGAGATGAGTATGTTCAACGACCAAGACCGTGCATTGGCTGATCGTCAAGTGCAATTGATTCGACGGGCGCGCGCTGCGACTCTACCCGATAAACATTTTTTGCGAGAAAACATACAATTAATCCACCACATGACCAGTAGTTTTCCGAATTGGTTGAACTTGGTGACTAGTTGGACCAATCTCCAAGCATGGCGTACGCGTGCGGAAGAGTTAAAGATCGTGCCGCAGCCAGTCGCAGCGAAGGGAAGTGCGAAGGAAGAGTCCTCTTTTTCAAAGTATGGTGGTTTATGGATTTTTGCGATTTTCCTCTTGCTGTCTATCGTTCGAGGCTGCTCCAACGACAAACCCTATACACCGACTTATCAACCGGATCGTCTGAGTCAACGAATGGCGGGTAAGAATTTAAGTGTCGATGAACTGAATGCCGAACGTCAGTTTTTGCTTGGCGAAGATTATTATTTTGGGCGGGATAACAAACCCCAAAATTACAAAAACGCCGAGACCGCTTGGTTGGCTGCCGCGCAAACAGATCATATGGATGCGATAGTCCACTTGGCAGATTTGTACGCTGATCCAAAGACGGGTTTAGAAAACCTGGAGCTGGCGCACAAGTATCGACTCAAGGCTGCTGAGGGTGGAAAGACGCGCATGTACTTCGGTGTCGCAAATGATTTTTTGTTAGGACGTGGCGTAGCCAAAGATGAGAAACTCGGATTCGAATGGACCGAGAAAGCCGTCGATTCTGGTGAAAAACAGGCTTTGAATAACCTGGCGTATTTGTATGAACGCGGAACCGGTGTGAAGAAAGATCCGCAAAAAGCCTTGGAATACTATGAAAGAGGCGCGGTGGCAGGGGAACCTGTGCCATTGCGTAATGCAGGTATGAGTTATTTGAGTGGTCAATTAGGGATTAAAGATTTTGAAAAAGGATATGCTTACGTAAAGAAGAGTGCGGAGAAGTCCTATGTTAGAGCGCAATACGATCTTGGTTTGATCGCAGAAAAAGGCTTATATAATCAAACGAAAGATCTCGAACAAGCTGCGCAATGGTATGAACGAGCGATCAAGCAAGGAAGTGAAGATGCGAAAAAACGATTGCAAGCGATGTGCAAGCTCAAGCAGTATGCGGCTTGCAGTCAACTCAATACAGTATCATCGACTGCGTCAAGATAGAGAAACGGGAGTATTGAGATGAAGTATTGGTTGATGAAATCGGAACCTGATGAAGTCAGCATTGATGATGCAATCAGAGAGGGGGCAGCACCTTGGTTTGGTGTTCGTAACTATCAAGCGCGTAATTTCATGCGAGACCAAATGGAAGTTGGGGACGGTGTTTTGTTTTACCACTCGAGTTGTGCGGAACCTGGTATTGCTGGTATCGCTGAAGTGGCGAGCACCGCGTATCCCGATCAAACTCAGTTTGACGCGAAGAGCAAATACCATGACCCCAAGGCCACACCAGAGAATCCGCGTTGGATGTTGGTGGATGTCAAAGGAGTTCGCAAGACGCGCCTCTTAAGCCTGACGGAAATGCGCACATATCCCCAATTGGCGAGTATGGTGGTGTTGCAGAAAGGGAGTCGACTTTCCATTACACCGGTGACAGCAGAGGAATGGAAAGCTGTGCTGGCTTTGCTGGAATAATTGGCTGAAGCCAGTTCTATTGAAGTTTGGCGTCGCTAAATTGCTGACGCAAGAGATTTTTCTGGACCTTACCCATAGTATTACGCGGCAATGCAGAAACAATATGGACTTGCTTGGGAATTTTAAAATTCGCGATTTGTGATTTTAAGCGTTGAATGATCTCTGCACCGCTCAAGGATTTTCCCTGTTTGAGTACCACGATGGCGCATACCGCTTCGCCAAAATCAGTATGGGCTACGCCGATGACCGCGGACTCATCAACTTCATCCATGTCGTCAATGATCGCTTCGATTTCTTTTGGGTAGACATTGTAGCCACCTGTGATGATGAGGTCTTTGCTACGCCCGACGATGCTGAGGTAGCCATCGGCATCAAATTTTCCCACATCACCAGTGCGGAAATAGCCATCCTTCGTGAATTCTTCAGCTGTTTTTTCTGGTATGCGCCAATAGCCTTGAAAGACGTTGGGACCACGGACTTCGATACCTCCGATCTCGCCTGGCGCGCAGACTTGTCCATGGTCGTCAACCACGCGTACCGATATGCCCTCTAAAGCCATACCGACCGTTCCTGCTTTGCGCGGGCCCGAATAGGGATTCGATACCAGCATGGTGGTTTCACTCATGCCGTAACGTTCAAGTATCGTATGTCCAGTACGTTCGGCAAACGCATGAAAAGTCTCGGCGAGTAGAGGCGCAGAGCCTGAGATGAACAGACGCATATGGCTGCAAAGCGTTTGGTTTAGGTCTGGATCTTGTAAAAGGCGGACGTAGTAGGTCGGCACACCCATCATCACCGTTGCGCGTGGGATTTGTTGTGTAATTTGCGCTGCATCGAATTTCGGTAAGAAGATCATGCGGGCGCCGCTCATGAATACTGCGTGAGAGGCGACAAACAAACCATGCACATGGAACAAAGGTAGAGCGTGGATCAACACATCGTTTTCTTGCCATGCCCATGCGCGA
Source organism: Oxalobacteraceae bacterium (assembly GCA_947464955.1). GTDB lineage: Bacteria > Pseudomonadota > Gammaproteobacteria > Burkholderiales > Burkholderiaceae_D > Undibacterium. The sequence continues at coordinate 4,235 of CANHZI010000135.1, read as the reverse complement.
TGCAATACTTCAGCATTCGAAAATAGGTTGCCATGACTAAGCATTGCGCCTTTGCTCCGTCCGGTGGTGCCTGATGTGTAAAGTATCGCCGCTAGATCATCTGGTTCCCGATGGACGGTATCGAAATGATCAGGCATGGGAACAGCCCGTTCTAACAAGCTGCCGCGATTAGCACCTTGTGTTGTAGCATCTAAGGTGAACACGAATTTAGACCCGGACTGAAAAGCCAGTTGCGAAACCCAGCCAAAATGTTGGGGCGCACAGACCACCACTTCTGGTTGAGCATCTTCGATGAAATATTGTATCTCTTGACGCTGGTAGGCTGTATTCAATGGCAAAAACACGAAGCCTGCTCGTAGCGTAGCCAGATAAAGCAATAGTGCTTCGGGTGACTTTTCGACTTGTACCGCCACGCGAGCCCCTTCGCTGAGATTAAGGCTAGCAAGTAGGTTTGCTATTTTTGCCGAGGCGCGCTCGATATCGCGATAGGAGTAATACGTTTCGTTAAGCGTTTCAATACAGCAGCGCGATAAATCTTCGGGAAAGCGCTGTGCGAATTGGGCGTAGAGATTGGCGTTCATGTTGATTTGGTTGGAAAAACGAAATTATTTTCCAGTAAATTCGGGTACTTTTTTTGCGAGGAATCCGAGCACGCCTTCTTGATAATCTCGTGTGTTCAGAAAGGAGAAGGCTTCGAGCTGTTCTTCATCATTTAAACGCTCAGGTACAAAACTTAAGCGACGAATAAATTTCTTATTTAAGCGTGCCGCCAGAGGAGCGCCTTGTGCGATACGTTTCGCCGTTTCCAAGGCTTCTGTGTGCACGTCGTCTGACAGCCTTTGTACCAAGCCTTTTTGTTTAGCTTCGATCGCATTAAGGATGCGTCCTTCAAGCAAAATTTCAAGCGCAGTAGCACGTCCAACGAGCCCCAGCAGGCTTTGTAACTCTTTCGGCGCTAAGGGAAAGCCTAGTTTGTTGATCGGAATGCCAAAGCGCGAGGCCGGATCGGCAATTCGGATATCACTGGAAATCGCAATTTCGAGACCACCACCGACACATACACCCTCGATAGCAGCAACCACGGGATGCTGACATTCGCTAATTGCTTTGAGTGCCGCAGCTACGGTTTGATTGTGATATTTCATACCATCGGCTAGGGTATTGCGCACCGTACTGAACTCTTCGACGTCGGCGCCAGCGGCGAAATGTTTATCAGCGCCGCGTATGATGATGCAACGGAGTTCATCATTGGCATTGAGGTCGATGAAATGTTGGGTGAGGGCATTCCACATCGCCATATTGAGGGCATTGAGTTTACCGGGGCTCGAGATCGTGACGAAAGCGATTTTGCCGTCGATCTCACAACGAATATTTTCCACTACTGTCTCCACTTTGTTTACTACGAGGTGTGTGCCTCTGGTTTTTTATTGTTTAAACTATTGTCAATCGGACCCTCAAATTGGCGGGGTCTTATGCTTTTTTCTTTTTACTTTTTTTGTTCGAGGTACTGTTTTTTGTTTCGTTGATTGTTTCGCTGATCTGTGGCTGTGCAGCAGTGCTCTCAAAAACACCGCGGTAAGCCAATACCATCAGTACGATACCGACGACGATCATGGGCAAGGACAACATTTGACCCGCGGAAATCGTCAAATTCAAGAAATTAACTTCGTAGTCCGGTGTGCGGAAATATTCGGTGAAGAAGCGCGCACAACCATACAGGGTCACATATAAAGCACCGACCGCCAGCGTGGGACGTTTTTTCGAAGCAAACCACCACATGATGATGGCGACCAAAACACCATCAACCAAGGCTTGATAAATAGGTGAAGGGTGAACTGGGTAGGGGACGCCTGGCCAGATCATCGCCCAAGGTAAATCAGTAGAAGCGATACGACCTGGAAGTTCATGATTGATGAAGTTCCCCATGCGTCCCGCGGCATACCCTAGTGGTACCAACGGTGCAATGAAATCGTAGACGACAGGAAGCGACAATTTGGTTTTGCGCGACCACAGATACATCGCGGCCAATACACCTAGAAAGCCGCCGTGGAAAGACATACCACCACGCCAAATCATCGGGATTTCGATAGGGTGGGCGAGATAGTAAGAGGCATTGTAGAAAAATACTTCACCGAGGCGTCCACCGATGACGACGCCCAACACGCCATAGAACAGCATGTCATCGATATGTTCTTTGGTCCAACCTAAGGCACTGACATGCGGCAAGCGCAGTCGAAAACGACCCAATAGCATGAATTGGGCGAAGGCGACTAAGTACATGATGCCGTACCAATGTATCTTGATAAAGCCTAGGTCTAATGCCACTGGGTTGAAATTAGGATGTTCTAACATAGCTTTATTCTTCTAATAAATTTAAAAAAGCTCGCAATACCGGTGAGCTATTATCTTTGCGCCACGCGACTCCGATTTCGACGCTTGCATCGATGTCGCTCAAACTTTGGTAGTAAACCCCAGGTCTTTTGAGGTTGGAAACCGACTGTGGTACCAAGGCGATTCCCATATCAGCAGAGACGAGTGCAATGATGGTTTGCATCTGTATCGCTTCTTGCGAAATCTCAGGGGTCAAACCTTGTTGTTGAAAGCAACTCAAAATGCAATCATGAAAAGCAGGCGCAATTTTGCGTGGAAATAGCACTAATGGCAAATCTTTATAACTACTGAGTTGATTTGCCGCTTTGCGTTTGCGTCTATGTTCAGCGATCGCCAGCATTAAAGGCTCAAGGCGAAGACGACGATAGTCAATAAGGGAACGCAAGTGTTCGGGAACGGGAGGAATCATCAAACCAACATCGATGCTGCCTTTTTCCAAAGCCTGCAACTGAACGTCCGTGGTTGCCTCGTGAAGCTCAATGTTGACTTGAGGGTGACGCTCTCGGAAGAGCCGCAAACTGGGCGGCAAAACGCTATAGTCAGCGATCGAGACGAAGGCAAGTTTCAAAGCACCAATTTCGCCAGCTGCAGCGCGCTGCGTCAAGACCGGCAAACTTTCGACCTGTTGCAATAACCGTTTCGCCTCAGGCAAGAGAGCTACTCCGGCAGCAGTCAGGCTAATTTGACGCGTCGTTCGATGAAATAAGGCAACGCCAAGTAGTTGTTCTAAACCTTGAATGGCTTGCGATAGAGGCGGCTGGGTCATATTCAGCCGTTGTGCAGCTTGTCCGAAATGCAGCTCTTCTGCAACCGCCACGAAGTAGCGCAGCTGGCGGGTTTCTATAGACATCGAAATATTTTGTTGATGTTAAGCAATGGCGCCGATGGGATGGGCGTATTTAGCGCTTGTTTTTGAATTCGCGCTTTAGGCGCTCTTTCTTCATTTTTTCGTGCAACAAATCTTCGCTCTTTTTGTCGAGACCCAAAGCACGCTCGATGTATTCGAACCAAAGAAACGCAATAAACGCGAGACCGTTAATCCACCACCAAGAGACTTGCTCCATGAAGCTAACCTCTGCGAACTTGAGCGCATAAGCCACAACCAAAATAATAATCAGTATCATCGTGAGAAAAGTCGTTTGAGTTTTAATTAACTTGAGCTATGCATGCTATCTGCATCAAGCACATTTGTTGTTGCTTCATCATAGGGACAATTGGCATAGTGGTCAACCTTTCACCGATGGACGGTGACCCAGAACTTATCCGAGGATTATGATGTTTTAACTCGTATTGGATTGGTTTGCGGAAAGAAAAGCGCTAGAATGCAGGTAACACAAACTTCTCTGGAGAAAGCAATGAAAAAAATCCTCTTTTTGGCAGTGGCCGCACTAGGCTTTTCAGGAACAGCGTTCGCGAATGCTGATCTTGCTAAGTCAAAAAATTGCTTGACCTGCCACAGTGTCGACAACAAGGTTGTTGGACCTGGCTTCAAGGAAGTCGCTAAAAAATATGCCAGCGATAAAACTGCTGAAGCTAAGTTAGTACAAAAGGTCTTGAAAGGCGGTAGTGGTGCTTGGGGTGCAGTGCCAATGCCGGCGAATCCGCAAGTCAGTGAGGCTGAAGCCAAAACTCTCGTGAAATGGGTTTTGAGCCTGAAGTAAGCTCGATATTGAATAATTAAGGCCCGGCTTGTCCGTAATGCCGTTCAGTTAAGAAGTTTTTCGTAGCGTACGAACGGCATATCTGTTTGGTTTTGCCTTGACGACCCGGTCGAATTTTCGATCGGGTCGTTCGTCTTTGAGGAGGCTAACCAGCCTTTCTCGTAGAAGTTTCATCGAGGCTGG
>CANHZI010000134.1 GCA_947464955.1 Oxalobacteraceae bacterium | reverse complement strand
TTACAGCAAAAGCGTTTCACAGCCGGTTCTATCGGTGAAGCCGATTTACGTCTGGCGGAAGCGGAATTAGCTGCGAGTGAAATCTCACAAACACAAGCGAAGCTAGCTTTGAGTAATGTGGAATCTGCTTTGGCAGTATTGTTGGGGCGTTCTGCAAAAGCGATCACCAATACCGACATCGCCCGCGGTGCGAGTATTGATGCGCTGTACAAGCAAGTGAGTATGCCAGCTGAATTACCTTCAGACTTGCTTAACCGTCGCCCTGATTTGATCGCCGCCGAACAAAACTTGATCGCGGCAAATGCCGATATCGGCCAAGCAAAATCGTCTTACTTCCCGAGCTTGAAATTAACCACGGGCTTAGGACGCGAGTCGCGTGATTTGTCCGATTTGTTCAGCCCCAGTTCATTGTTATGGAATGTTGGTAGCAGCTTAGTGCAACCGATCTTCCGCGCTGGTGCCGTTGGCTCATTAGTTGAAGGCGCAGAAGCCCGCAAACGTATCGCCTTAGGACAATACGTACAGAGCGTGCAGGGTGCATTCAAAGATGTGCACGATGCATTAGCGACTAGCGAAGCCAATCAACAAATTGAAGCGGCATCACAACGCCGCGTCAGTGCCTTGAAAGACGCATTACGCTTATCTGAGCTGCGCTACCAAAACGGCTACAGCAGCTATCTCGAAGTGCTCAATGCCCAACGCGATTTGTTGACCGCAGAAACCGCAATCATCGATGCTAAACGCGCGCATTTGTCAGCGATCGTCAATGTGTATAAAGCTGTTGGCGGTGGTTGGAAGATGTAGTTAGCTTTACTGTTTTGATGCAAACAAGAAACCGAACCTGCGTGGTTCGGTTTTTTTATGATCGACTTATTTCTTGCACTTTAGCTCTTGAAAAAATGTTAAAATTTAATTTGTTAAAATTACATTATTTTGTGTTCATCGATAAGGATTTGATATGGAAAACATGAATGTTTCGAGCCCTTCAGGCATTTCAGAAAAAAACTTGGCAATGTTAATTTATGTGCTGTACGCAGCCTGTTTTTTTTCTGGTGCTAGCTTCTTTATCGCCTTTGTCATCAACTACATTAAGCGCGGTGATATTCAAGATCCGATCATAAAGAGCCATTACGATTGGCAAATTGGTTCCGCTTGGGTGTTTCTATTTGGTTTCATCTTATCGGTGATTGGTGTATTGACAACCACCTTCATTTTCAGAGGATCCCCAATCGCAATGTTGATAGCTGGCTTCCTCGTTGTCGCGAATGGCCTATGGTTCCTGTACTGCATCATTAAGGGGCTCTTGCGTCTAAATGATGGGAAACCAATCAAGTAAGGTGACGCCGTAGGTGCGATTAGCGCAGCGTAATCGCACGTATGAAATATTTGCTAGATCGTATGATTTGTGATGTGTCTATATTCGAATCGTTCTTTTGTTTTCGTTGAAGACTTCGGCTATTATCGACTCGCACATACGTGCGATTACGCTGCGCTAATCGAACCTACGGGCTGCGAAACAAATCAACACCATACCAAAATTGAAGAAATTTGGGGGAGATCAGCCCAACGATCGTGAGCTAACTGATTCGTATCATGCATATTCTAATGAAAATTATTTCGCTCGGTGGTACTCATGAAATTTGAGCGATTCCGGCGATTGCTTGCCTATCTTAACCTAAAAAAATTCATTTTTTTTGCGATGGGACTGGTGGTTTTATTTTACGCCATCATGCTATATCGAAGTTTCGGTAATATTCATCGAGATCCCCAAACAGACCCGAATGTTTATTGCAAGCCGTTCGCCAAAAAATTGGGACCTAGCTTTCTTTATCCAGCCAAGAAAGACGCTATGGTACCCCAGCGTGTTGAATATGAGTGGAAGGAATATCGAACTTCTGCGGGATTCAATATGCGCATTCCAGTAGGGATAGGTTATTTAGATTATCCAAATGAGCGTTGTGAAATGCGATCTGGAATTTTTCGATTCCTCTGGCACGAAGAGAAACTTTTGCCAATGTTTGATTATGCAGAAGGTGTTGATCGAAAAGAAGGAACTTTAGTCGAGTACTTCGTTCATTTTGGTAAGGTCACTGATCCGCCGCTCAGAAAGTATGAGATAGAAAATTGGAAGATGGAAGGTGCATTTCGAATGCCAGATTATCCTAAGATTTGGGTGCTGCCATTTGGCGGGTATGAACTACCAGAGAATCGTCCAATTGATAAAAAGAATAAGGCAAAGTGGAGTGCGGAATTAATGCTTGAGGATGCACGAGATTTAGCGGGAAATGCAACCACGTTCAGGTGTAACAAGATTCGATTCAACGAAAGAGATGGGAAGGTTTATGCCGAAGTGGTTTATGACGGTGCTGGAACTAAATGCATGGCTGGAATTAATTTTGCTGATCGTTCTGGGGGGCGTTTAGATATATATGGCCCACACTTTTTAGACCGTGGTGCGATCATCACTAATGCTGTAGTTAAAGAACTTAACTCTTATATCTTCAAGGAATAGAAATACCCTATGCACTTGTTTTTGTGCAGAGAAGGTACAAATGTGAACAGCGCCGTAGGTGCAATTAGCGCAGCGTAATCGCGCCTACGCTTCGTAAAAACGATGTCTTTGTGGAGCTGGCAGTGACCTTTGTCATAGAAAAAATTTCCGAGTTAGATTTTCAAAAATCAGGATTGAGCAAGTTTAACGGTCGGTATTCCGAATGGAAACCAGGGAGGGAATGGATCATAGATCGAGAACGAAATATTTTTGTTATCGCTGAAGGCTATGTACGCGACGAGCCTTGGAAATCAACTTATGTCTATTTTTATGATGGATTATTTCTAAACATCCGTTTGACACGAGATTCATCCGGAGATTGGAATGAATCTCAGGCCATTACATTTAGTTTTGATTCTATCGTAAGTAATCCGCCCAACGAATTCCTAGCGAAATTGCCTTCAGAACATGGAGCGATTTGGGCTCCGCTGAAAGAAGCGGTGAAGGTTCTAATGGAGGAAGTTCACACCAAGTTTGGTTGCACAGTCAATTTCACATTTTAAAGTGGACCTATGTCGATATTTAACTTTGGCTTCGAAGGTGCGATTAGCGCAGCGTAATCGCACAAAACAACTCAAAACGCCTGCTCCTCCCCAAAGGTAATTCGACTCAAGCGACGCTCCTGATAATCATAATCGGCTGCCGCGTAATGCACGGTGGCGCGGTTATCCCAGATGGCTACAGTTTTTTCTTCCCAGCGTAAACGAACTTGATACTCCGGTTGTTGGAAATAATAGAACAGGAAGTTCAACAAGGCATCGCTTTGTTGGCGTGGTAAGCCTTTAATTCTGACGGTGAATTCGGGATTAACATAGACGATTTTTCTGCCTGTGACAGGGTGGGTACGAATCACGGGATGGACCACGGGTGGATGATTGACGCGCGCATTTTGCGCTTGTTGTTCACCATCTTCTAATTGGTCAAAGTAAGTTGCCCAGCCACTGTTATCAATGGTGTGTACTGCCTCTAAAGTTTCTAAGTAGTCTTGCAGCGCTTTGGGAATCGCATCGTAAATTGTCGTGCCGCTCGCCCACAAAGTATCGCCACCAATTGGCGGAATGACGTGTGAATACAGAACGGTGCCGGTTGGTGGGTTGTTGGAGAAGGTGACGTCGGCATGCCATTGATCGTTGCCATAGCGGTAGCCAGTTGGCGTGCTTTCGACTTTCTCAATCGACTTTTGTGATTCGTGCCGGGGAAAGAGGGACTTCACTTTATCTGGATCGCCGAACACCCGCGCCACCAGCACTTGCTGCTCCGGCGTGATGTGTTGATTGCGGAAGACGATGACTTGAAAATCAAACAGCGCCGCGCGTAATTCTGTCTTTAAGTCTTCAGATTCGATTTGAGATAAATCCACACCTTCGATGAAGGCTCCGATATGCCGTGTGATGGGGGAAACTGTAAATTGTCGATATTGTTGTGCTCGTTGAATGGCGCTCATGGTCTCTCCTGCAAAGGGGTAAGTGTATGAGGCTGGGGTAGAGCAGAACACGAATAAAAATGAATTTACTAATGCGAAAATTGCTTATGTAGGCTTGATGTGCCACTTGTTTGTGAAAGTGCGCTTGGCCAATTTCAGTAAACAAACGAAACCTAACATCAAACTTCAGATGCAAAAAAGCCAGACACTTGGTCTGGCTTTTTATTTGAAGTTCACCAACAACGAGTAACTGAATTACCCACCACGACGCATCATTTCGAAGAACTCTGCGTTGTTTTTGGTCGACTTCATTTTGTCGAGGATAAATTCCATCGCTTCGATCTCGTCCATGCCGTATAGGAGTTTGCGCAAGATCCAGATCTTCTGCAATTGATCTGGTTTGATCAACAGTTCTTCACGACGTGTGCCGGATTTGTTGAGGTTGATTGCTGGGTAAGTACGTTTCTCTGCGAGGCGACGTTCCAAATGCACTTCCATGTTACCAGTGCCTTTGAATTCTTCGTAGATCACGTCATCCATACGGCTACCGGTTTCGATCAAGGCTGTTGCGATGATGGTTAAGGAGCCGCCTTCTTCTACGTTACGCGCTGCACCGAAGAAGCGTTTTGGACGTTGTAAGGCGTTAGCGTCAACACCACCGGTCAAGACTTTGCCTGATGCTGGAATGACCGTGTTATACGCACGTGCCAAACGCGTGATGGAGTCTAGCAAGATCACCACGTCTTTTTTCATTTCTACTAAACGCTTGGCTTTCTCCAAGACCATTTCAGCCACTTGTACGTGACGGGTTGCTGGTTCGTCGAAAGTGGAAGCAACCACTTCGCCGCGTACGGAACGCTGCATCTCGGTCACTTCTTCTGGACGTTCGTCAATCAACAAGACGATCATCGTGACGTCTGGATGATTAGTGGTAATCGCGTGAGCGATGTGCTGCAACATCACTGACTTACCCGATTTTGGTGACGCTACTAACAAGCCACGTTGACCTTTACCAATAGGGGCGATCAAATCTATGATACGGCCCGTGGTGTTTTCTTCACCGCGCATATCGCGCTCTAAGTGCAAGAGTTTGCTTGGGTGTAGTGGCGTTAAGTTTTCAAACAGAATGCGGTGCTTAGACATTTCTGGCGGCTCGCCATTGACCTTGTCCACTTTGACCAAAGCGAAATAACGTTCACCATCTTTTGGCGTACGTACTTCACCTTCGATCGAATCACCCGTATGCAAATTGAATCGGCGGATCTGTGATGGCGAAATATAGATGTCGTCAGTTGATGCCATGTAGCTCGCATCAGGTGAGCGCAAGAAGCCAAAGCCATCAGGCAAAACTTCGAGGGCGCCGTCGCCGAAAATTTGTTCGCCAGCTTTGGCGCGTTTTTTCAGGATCGCAAACATCAATTCTTGCTTACGCATACGCGCAGCATTATCGATATCGAGTCCGATGGCCATTTCTAACAACGCGGAGACGTGTAAGGCCTTTAATTCAGATAAATGCATAGTTGTGAGTGTCCCGAGATGGGAATGTGAGGTGGGGGAGTGAACAGAGGTGAAAAAAAGAAATGAACTACAAATTGATTATGAACGCTTCTCAGCATTACACCAAGAAGTATTTCAAAACAATGTCTCTAGGTTTCTAAGCTTATTTTAAATTGACTACGACAAACAGCAATTCATCTTTATCGATGTGAAGCTGACTTGTAATTAGTTTCGCTATTGTAAAACAAAACTTTAGCGATTTTCTACAAAAACTTGGTATTTCAGCCCTTAGTTGGGCTTTTATTCCTGAACTTTGAGCTTAATTCTGCCGTTTTTGTTCAGATTTTTGTCGGAATCGCATTTTGGTAAGGCAGAAAATGCTGGTGCCTGATGCGAATTCCGACAAAATATCGAATGCAATTGAAGCGTATGTGGCTTAAACGTTAGCGTCGATGAATGCTGTTAATTGGCCTTTCGCCAGAGCGCCAACCTTTTGTGCTGCAGCCGCACCATCTTTGAACAAAATCAAAGTTGGAATGCCGCGGATACCAAATTTTGCTGGTACACCTTGGTTTGCGTCAACGTCCATTTTCGCAATCACAATCTTGCCAGCGTATTCTTTCGCGACTTCTTCCAAGATCGGAGCGATCATTTTGCAAGGGCCGCACCATTCTGCCCAGAAGTCAACCAAGACTGGTTTGTCAGATTTCAATACATCAGCTTCGAAAGAAGCATCGCTTACGTAAATGATATTGTCGCTCATGAAGTTCTCGTTATTGTGGTTAATCTCAATCACACCAATTGATGCGAAAGAGGTGAGTAAAATTAGGTGTTTCCAGAAATTGGGGATGTTCTTCGCAAATTCAAGCGATTTCGCCGTCCTATTTCGATTTCTTGGTTTGAATTTTTCAGTCAAATTGGAATCGAAGCCCTCAGGCGCTAGACGTTTTTTGAACTATCTTCGAGAAATCATACCCTATTTTTAAAAAAGTGGCGCAAATCCTGATTTTTCCTCATTTGCGCCTCTGGCTGACATAAAATGCAAGATCGCTATTGAGAAAGCAATTTAAGTCGAAGCAAGGTAAGGATTTTAAGAAACAAGCTCTGGTTCTGCTCTGATTTCGCAGTGAGTAGGGAGGGCGCCTAAGTGAATTCTGGCGAGCGCAATAACGAAAAGAAAACAAAAAGAAGATAAAACATGGCAAGAACTCTACAATTAATTCCTGTTTCCTCCCAATTCTGGCGCGACGCGGTCGAGGTTTTTTTGACAGCCTCAGGCAATACCAATAAGGCCGATCAAGCGAGCCAATCTCTGCCATCAGCTCAGGGCAAGCGAGTAAATCAGACCTTTAGCCAAAAAGCACAACAAGTTGATTTATTTGCGCAGCCCGAAGAACTTGAGCCACAAAAAGGTGGACAGGCGGAAGTGGTTCACGATTACGCTCACCTGCGGGTGGTTGTGCCGACCTTCGAACATGCGCAGTTATTTCTGAAGGCCATGCAACAAGTTATCGGCACCCATTTTATACCGCCGCGTATTTTGACCATGTTTGCGTGGACTGGGCAACAAGCGCCACTGCCTGTGGGCGTGTCTGCGAACAGCCAACGGTTGATGAATTTATATGGCGAATTGCGCCAGCATGAATGGTTAAAAAAGCTATTTGGTGCTCGCAGCAATACCGATTTGCTGCCACTTGCGCAAACTCTACTGAATTTGTCGGATGAATTAAGCCAAGTTTGGTTGCCCAAAGTGTTGGATCTAAATGGCAAGATTGCGCCCGAAAAGATGGTCGACACCTGGCAACAAGCTTTGGCTCAGTTACCTTTGCCTGTGCAAAAAATGGTGTCTGAAGAAAGCCAATTGGTTTGGACCTTGTGGCAAGGTCAGCTTGATCAACACGATCACAGCGTGCAGCTGCTGCAAAAGATGTTGGCCATCGCCACCCATGCGGAACAAGATTTATTTTGGATCTCGCCGACCTTGCCTAATCCCATGGAAGAGGCGTTTTTGCAGGCCTATCGACAGTCGGTGCATGTGATTAGTATCGCCTGGGATGCACCGTCCTTGCCTAATTCGGTGCTGAGCGCATGGCCTCGCATAGTGAGCGAGCCTGTAGCGTCAAGTGAACAGGGAAGTGCGGTGCGGGCGTCCGCAGTCGATCATGCTTTCGACTGGTCACGTTTGCGTTTATGTGACGCGGCAAGTCTAGAAGAAGAGGCGGTTCAAGCCGCGCAAACGATTATCGAATGGCTACAACAAGGTAAACAACAAATCGCCGTGATTGCGCAAGATCGCGTCGTCTCGCGCCGTCTGCGGGCAATACTTGAACGCGCTGGCGTGTTTGTTGCAGATGAAACAGGGTGGAAATTGTCCACCACCCGAGCGGCCGCCGGGCTTGCCTCTTGGTTCGATGTAGTCGCAACACGAGCAGATACTTTAGTCCTGTTGGATTTTCTGAAATCGCCGTTCTTAGATGTCTTTGATGCGGACCTGAGGGCGCCGGATGGTGCCGTCTTGGCAGAAGCGCAGAAAGCAGATTTGGTGATGGAGATCGAATTGCAATTGCGTCGGCATAATGTGGTGGGCGCCTGGGATTCGATTTTGTCGGCCTTGGAAGCGCATCCTGCAGCGCGGCAATGGGTGGCGAAAATTGCACGCTTAGCGCACAGCTACGGTGCCAGCGCCTCTGCATCCCGTCGCAGTTTGAAGGATTGGACCAGCCTCAGCTTACAAACTTTCTCTGAGCTTGGATTGCAGACGAATTTGCAAAACGATGTGGCAGGAATTCAGCTGATTCAAATGTTGCAGGCACTCACGAGCGAGTGTGAATCGATTCAATCGCATTTTAGTTTTAGTGAGTGGCGCGCTTTCATTCAATTGCAGATGGAAAATACGCCATTTAAGTTCGCACATCATGATCAACGGGTTTTGATGCTGCCCTTAAATGGCGCGCGTTTGCGGCGCTTTGATGCGGTTTATTTGATCGGTGGCGATGCGCGTCATTTACCATCGAAGCCACAGGAGACATTGTTCTTTACCAATGCGGTGCGTCGTGAATGTGGCCTCGTGAGTCGCGAAGAGCGTCAGTTGCAGCAACTCAGAGATTTCGCCGAAGTTTTGTTGACCAATGATGAGGTTGTGTTGTCATGGCAATCGCAAAACAATGGTGAACTGAATGCCGTTAGCCCTTGGATAGAGCAGATTAATTTGGATCTCGCACGCAAGCAGCAGCCGCAGTTGCGACTCAAAAAACTCCCTTTAACGTCTCGTCAACTTGACTATCAAGCACTGACGCAACCTTTGCCTTCGGCGGCAGCACTCTTGCCAGCGAGTTTGTCGGCCAGTGGCTTAAGTAGCTTGATCGCTTGTCCCTATCAATTTTTCGCCAGTCGTATGCTCAAATTGGCGGCATTGGACGAACTCAGTGATATGCCAGAGAAACGCGATTATGGTGATTGGCTGCATGCAATTCTTAAAAATTACCATGACCATCTCGCGCAGAATCAAGTGCCATTGGATGCCGATCGCGTGAGTATTTTGCGTGCAATCTCAGAGACTTGGTTTGCGCGCGTACTCAAACATAGTCCGGCAGCACTTGGCTACAGCATCCGTTGGGAGAAGGTGATTCCAGCCTATGTCGCTTGGGCCAATCAACGTGAGAGCGAAGGGTGGCAGTATTTGTTCGGCGAGGTGTGGGCAGAACAGAAGTTAAGTTGGGAACAAGGCGAGATTCTGTTGCGTGGCCGTCTTGATCGCATCGATCAGCGTCCTTTGCAAAATGGTGAAGTAGAACTTGCAGTGCTCGATTACAAGACCAAAAATCGGCGAGCGCTCGATACCCGTGTTAAGAGTTTTGAAGATCACCAACTTGCCTTTTACGGCCTGTTGTCACCAGTAGTGCCAAGTACAAGCCAAGCACAGGCGGGCGATGAGAAAACTTATCTTGACCCAGTTGATACCGCCAACTACGTGGCCTTAGAGCTAGAAAAAGACAAGACCGGTGATGTTGAAGCGAGCAACTATGGGCAATGGAAGGCAGAATTGAAGAAGGCGATTGAAAAGAATATGCAAGCGATACAGCAAGGGCAAGCACTTCCTGCAAATGGTGTGGAGAGTGCTTGCCAGTATTGTGAGATGCGCGGCTTGTGCCGGAAAGGAGCTTGGTAATGCAGGCTTCTCAATCTTTGAATATTGGCGTAGCCAAAGCCTATGAGTTAAATGGGCAAGCAGTTGATGCCGCAGTATTTACCCAGGCAGCCTGCGACCCTTATCGCTCTGTTGTGGTGGAAGCTTGTGCTGGTAGTGGTAAGACCTGGCTGTTGGTAGCACGCATGTTACGTTTACTGTTGGCAGGCGCCGAGCCGTCTGAGCTCTTGGCAATTACCTTTACCCGTAAAGCCGCCCAGGAGATGCGTCATCGCTTGATGGAATTATTGCGCGAGCTCGCTTTGGTCAGTGATGAAGATGCACGCCTGATCTTGCGTGATCGCGGAGTCGCTGAGGCTGATTTGGATTCGAGTTTGCCGAGAGCTCGCGCGCTGTATGAGAACCTATTGAGTCACCCGCAAGGCTTGGCGATGGACACCTTCCATAGCTGGTTTGGCCGACTACTGCAATTGGCACCGCTGACATCAGGAGTGCCACATGGTTTTTCATTACTTGAATCGACCAGTAATTTGCAGCGCGAAGCCTGGGGACAAATGATGCAAGGTCTCGGCTTGCAAAGTGATGAGGAGGAAGCAAAAGTTCCTTCAACGCGTTCACACATCAAGCAAGAGTTGCGTTACTTGTTCGAATCCTTAGGTGATTTCACCACCCAAAATATGCTCGATGCATTTCTGCAAAAGCGAGCAGAGTGGTGGGCCGTGAGCTGTGAAAATGGAGATGAAGTCGATACCGAATTTGCCTTAGCGCAGCTGCGAAATTTACTAGGCGAAGACGGCGAGCGTGACGCGCGCCTGCAGTTTTGGACGAATGAGAACTTGCTCGAGCGGGTTTCTGCGGTTGCTATTTGTCTTGGCAAGGGCAGCAAGCTCAATCAAACACGTGCGCAAAAAATGGAAATGGCGCTGATCAACGGCAAAGAATTGATGCGCGAAAATGGGCAACCTGACGCTCAGAAAGTAGCCGAGCATTTTGAAGCCTTGGCCACCGAGTTTTATGCGAGTGATGGAAGTTATCGCAAAAATCGTCATACCAAAGAGTTGATCAAGGCCATTGCCGCATGGCTCGGTGAAGACAACGAAAATGCTTTTGATGATGAATGTAACGCCATCGCGGAAGCGATGATGGAGTATGCGCGTCGCGGCCAAGAGCTTGATGTGTTAAGGGTGAATCAAGCCTTGTTCACAGTAGGTCAGTATTACTTAGCGTGCTACCAAGAATTAAAGTCATCGCAACGTATGCTCGATTTTGCAGATCTAGAATGGCAAGCTTACCGGTTGTTACGCAACGAGGAGTACGCGGCGTATTTACTTGGTCGTTTGGATTCGCGCTACAAGCATATTTTGCTCGATGAGTTTCAAGATACCAATCCCTTGCAGTGGAATATCGTGAGCGCGTGGTTGGATGCGTACGGGGCAGATCACGAACGTCCTACCGTATTTATTGTGGGTGATCCTAAACAATCAATTTATCGTTTTCGTCGAGCTGATCCGCGCGTGTTTGTGGCTGCGCAAGACATGTTGGCGCAGCAAGGCGCTTCAATATTGAAGACGAATCAAACGCGGCGTAATGCACCACGTGTAGTTGAAGTATTAAATGAAGCGATGCTAGGTAATCCTATGTATTCGCCCCAGACGACCTTGTCGAATGTGGCCGGTGAAGTATGGCGCCTCCCTTTGATTCGACATGGCCTGAATGAAGGTCGAGCAGACGAAGAAAGCGTGCAAGACGTTTCAGAATCTAGTGCCGATGAGGGTGACAATACAGCAAACGGCGAAAGCCCGTTTCCTCTGCGTGATCCATTAAGTACACCTGATCAGGAGGAAGAAGATCTGCGTCGCTATCAAGAAGGCCAACAAGTTGCACATTGCCTGTTGCAATTGCGCCATCGAGCAAGTCAAGATTCGGGAGAAGCATTGCCGTGGTCTGAGGTCATGCTTTTAGTGCGACGCCGTAGTCATTTAAGTTCGTATGAACGTGCATTGCGAGAAGCCGGCATTCCCTTTGTATCGAATCGTCGCGGTGGCTTGCTGCAAACACTAGAAATCTCTGACTTCATCGCCTTGCTCAATTTCTTGATTACCCCTGGTGACAATCGTGCGCTGGCCCACGTTTTGAAGTCGCCGATGTTTGGCGCACAGGACCAAGATTTGATGCAACTGGCACAGGCGCAAGAAGCGAATTGGTGGAAGCGCTTGCAGGCCTTGGCGCAGCAGCAATCGCCAACTCCGTCCAGTGTTGAACCAACTGCATCTGAAACTCTGTTTCAACGCGCTTACAGGCTGCTGCAGTCTTGGATGCAAGCGGCACACGATTTGCCGGTGCATGATTTGCTTGACCGTATTTTGCATCAAGGAGATGTGTTAGCTCGCTATGCACAAACGCTGCGGTCGGCGGAGCGCCAGCAGTTGATCGGCAACCTTACAGCATTTACCGAATTGGCACTGAATCTTGATGGCGGACGCTATCCTAGTTTACCTAAGTTTATTGCTAGCTTGAGTGATTATGATAAGGGTTCTGAAAATGAATCGCCCGACGAATCGAATGTCGCCAGCGGGCTCGATGCGGTGCAGATCTTGACGATACATAGCGCTAAGGGTTTAGAAGCGAAAGTCGTGGTGATGCTTGACTGTAATCATAGCGAAGCGAGCAAGGACAATGTTGGAGTTTTGTGTGCTTGGCCTTTGAAAGAAGGCGAACAAAAACATTTTTCTGTGTTCGGAAAAACGAATGAGAGAGGTGCCGCGCGTGATTCGTTGTTTCAAGCCGAAGCGGTTCAGGCGGCACAAGAGAATTGGAATTTATTGTACGTTGCCGTAACGCGCGCCAAAGAAACCTTGGTGCTGAGCGGAATTGCCAGCGATAAGAAAGCCGCACAGGAATCTACGGTGCCTGGTGTGGTGGACGGAAGTTGGTATCAACGTTTCACGCATTTGCCTGAAACGATAGTCGAACAACACTGTGCTGATCAAACCCAAGCGCAAGAGCACAGTTTTGTGATTGACTTGTTTACGCCCCCAGATCTCAGCATTCCCGCACCAGCGCCGCAAGAGCCGATGTCGGATGAACAGGTGGAAGGCGTTGCACTGCATGCGCTGATGGAAAGACTGACCCAATTGCCACCAAGT
>CANHZI010000133.1 GCA_947464955.1 Oxalobacteraceae bacterium | reverse complement strand
TCTTCTTCCTCTGCACGTTGAACGGTTTCGAATTTTCCTTGCAAGAGCTCTTCTTCCTCTGCACGTTGAACGGTTTCGAACTTTCCTTGCAAGAGCTCTTCTTCCTCTGCACGTTGAACGGTTTCGAATTTTCCTTGCAAGAGCTCTTCTTCCTCTGCACGTTGAACGGTTTCGAACTTTCCTTGCAAGAGCTCTTCTTCCTCTGCACGTTGAACGGTTTCGAACTTTCCTTGCAAGAGCTCTTCTTCCTCTGCACGTTGAACAGGCTCAGACTTCCCCTGCATAACAGACTGCATGAGTTTCAGTTGACTGATCGCAGAACTCGCATTGGCAATCTCTTGCGTTTTCATTTGAATCGATTGCTGCCCACGATTGTCGGCTCTTTGTGCCATCGTATCTGCATTAGATTTTGACACAGTTGCTGTGCGATTTGCGAGCTCTGACTGAGCTGACGAACGAATCTGCATATAACATCCTTTCACACGAATGAGTTCAACAAAACGTAACGAGAAGACTAAAGGCGATGAAGTGCAATCGGGTCTAGCCAAGGAAAGAATTGAGCTTATCTTTGAGCCAGTATAATGCAGAGGCCATACAATTAAATACTTATTTTTATATTCAAATATGGAAGCCATTTGGGCTGTTGAAACTACAGACAGAAAGCTTGGGAATTTCCCCCTAACGAGCGAGCAAAATGCGCCCCAAACTTAGCTTAAGAGCAATACACCACCGATGTAAGGATGCTTTCAAAAGCCCAATGCAAGCCGCTATAATGCCATGTGGAATCAAAATAAAAACAACAAGGGCTCGCTGACTCAGGTCAAAGCCAATGAAATCTGCCTAATTTAAATGTCCAAGACTAGATGAGAAAATTAACTTTTCACCGTATTTGCTTACTTGTCTTGTTCCTGTCATTCACCTCGCTAGCAAACGCAAAGGTCGATCCAGAAACCAAAGCTATTCGCATCTTAGATCTCGAAAATGCTAATGATCCCATCGGGAAGTACGTGACTGAGGTTCTGCGTCTGGCAATTAAGAAACATGGCAATCACTATTCCATTGTCAAGATGCCGGCAGTGACTACGCCTCAAGTTAGGTTGATCGAAGAAATGTCACAAGATCGTGGAGATCTCGATGTGATGTGGACCATGACCAGTGACGAACGCGAGGCACAACTCCTACCGATCCGCATTCCGATCGATAAAGGATTAATGGGATGGCGCATTTCCTTCGTAAACTCGGAAAATCCGCGCCTCTTAAAAGCCATTAAAACGATCAATGAGCTTGGCCAGTTGAAAGCTGGTCAGGGCTATTTTTGGCCAGATACGACCATACTTCGCCACAATGGACTGCAAGTAGTCACAGGTACAGCCGCCGCCTTACCGTCAATGCTAGTGCAAGGACGCTTCGACTACTTTCCGAGATCGATCATCGAAATTTGGAACGAACAAAGCAAACAGCCGAATTTATCGCGAGAAGTAGATCCATATTTGGCCTTGCACTATCCAACAGCGCTCTACTTCTTTGTTTCGCCAAAACAAAAGACGCTAGCTGAGGATCTGAGACGTGGCTTAGAGATGGCGATTGCGGACGGTAGTTTTGAGCAACTGTTCAATGAATACTGCAAACCTTTCATCCTTAGAGCCAATCTGAAATCGCGCGTGGTGCTAGATTTGAAAAACCCTCTACTTCAAAAGTCTTCCCTTCCGCTGCATCGCGCCGAGCTTTGGTACAGTCCTTTATAGAGCGACTATATCGCGATCGAGCATCAAGTTCAGCCAATCCCCCACCAAACTCACTCTGCAGACAGCTTGATCCAGATTTCATTTCTACGCAAGAATGGTAGAGAGAATGGCGCGTTATAACGAGAGAATACCGGCTCCCCCTCCAACTTCAGATTGGCTTCGTTGGCTAAGCGACGGAGTAGTGCTAACTTTTCCTCATACAAAGTTTGCGACCAACCTCCTGAATACTGCAATACGGCATAAGTCTGCGCAGGCATTTCGCGTAACTTGACCTTCGGATTGGTCGGCTCTGGCAAAGTATCCATCGTGAATTCACTCGGCATCGCAAATTGCACAAGATATCCTCCCTCAGTTGCAGACTGTGCAACTGGCGCGGTCATCTCGATCTTGATTGGAGCAGGTGTCTGCGATACTGGTGCAGTCATCGCGATCTTGCGACTACCTTTGTTCTTCCCAAAGATATAGCCACCTAAATACTCAAAAGCGGTATTGCCGGCTTTATCCGCAGGCCCTGGCACAACAACCTCGGCCACCAGATAAGCCTTATATTTTCGGAGTTCAAACTGAGGGTATCGCTTCACCACATCAAATGCAGGTTCCTCGATTGCAAAAGCACTCATACAAACGCTCCAAAGACAGAAAAAAACAATCCAGATTTTCTTCATTTGACCACCTCCGAATATCACTTGGCATTAACTACATTCGTGTATTACCTATCGCTACACATGTTACTCGTGAAAAGCAAACTCTGCTGGCGATTCACTAAACGCGCGAGTTCGCCATGTGCGATCAATGCTAAGCAAGCACAATTCACTAAATTAGAGACAAATGCCGATCAAGAGCTTAAGCTAGCGCAAAACAATTCAATAAGTTTTCACCTTCCCATGAATTTGGGCGTATCTTCACTAGGTCAGACTCAAAGTCCACCGCATTCTAAGTTGTAAGGAGAAGCAAGCGAATGACATCAGATGCATTAACCACAAAATCCGAACGCTACAATAAACTCGCCATCTACCTACATTGGTTTATGCTTTTTTTATTGATCGCCGTGTATGCGACGATAGAGCTTCGTGAATTTTTTCCAAAAGGGAGCGATCCTCGCAAAGCGATGAAGATGTGGCATTTCATGTTAGGCCTGTCAGTGCTATTGTTAGTCGTGTTGCGCATCGTCAATCGATTTCTCTCTAACACACCAGCGATCGTACCGACGCCACCTGCTTGGCAAGAAAAACTTGCGAAGCTATTTCATCTGGCTTTGTATGGATTGATGATTGCGATGCCACTTGCGGGTTGGATGATACTGAGTGGCGAGGGCCAAGTGATACCGTTCTTTGGCCTTGAGCTACCTCCCTTAATCGGCCCCAACAAAGATCTTGCGGAATCCATAGAAGAAGTGCATGAAACCTTGGGTACCGTGGGCTATTTCTTGATTGGTATTCATGCATTGGCGGCGATCTATCATCACCACTTCATGAAAGACAATACGATGAAACGTATGCTGCCTTAGGTGCACAATGGGCAAGGCGATCCTAATCCCTTGCCCTTGTTTGCAATGATGTGCGATTTTTTACCGCACCATCCCACTTACTTCGCCGTCGCTTTGCTTGATTCCGCTTCTTTTTGCAAGCGTAATTCTAAATTCTTCAAACCTAGCTCGGCCAACTTCTGACAAGCGGTTTTATCCACCAAGGCTGCTTTTCCATCGAGCCGTTCTAGGATGCCACTCGCTCCCGTATGCCCCGTAACTAAAATATCGCAAGGTGCCGCGCCTATTCTCGCGATACTGTCCCGCAGCGCGGCCGCCATCCCACCTTCATCGGAATAACGATAGACGTCATCCGAGATGGAACCCAAGCTATCGGAGAACACGATTTGATGGCACACACCTTTTTCACACTCCTTCCACGTCCAACCCGAACCACCTGGCGCATGCCCAGACATAGGAATATTGCGCAGGGTCGTCTTTCCTCGTTTCACAATAGCGCCATCGCTGATCAACTTCAGATTCGCAACCGGCGCGAATGGCGATAACTCTTTAAACTGAGGGTCGCGACGATCGGCTTTTCCCGTGCGCATAGAATCAAGAGCATCCTTTCTCACCAAAACTTGAGCACCGCTTTCTTTCTGAAATTGCGCCACACCACCAGTGTGATCATGATGCTCGTGCGTCGTCAAAATTGTTCGAATATCTTTCAAACGTACACCGAGTGCTTGCAGGCTTTTACTGACAGCGTCAAAACCGTTAGCTGGCCCGCTGTCGATCAAAATATGGCCTTGTGGGCTAGCAATCAAAATCACCGAGATTCCGCAGGTGCCGACATACCATGTATTACCGTACAGATGACGCGGCGCTGTCGGCTCATTCCATGCGTCAGACTTACACTCTTTGCTGAGCGTCGAATCTTTGGTCAGCGTCGGCATTTGCACTGAAGCGTAGGCGTTCACCGGCAAATTAACCATCGAAATCAATAATGTGCTGGCTAGTGCAAGCGGATTTAATTTAAATTTCATTCGTGCTTTCTTCGTAAAAAATTGCCGCAGGAAATAGCGGTAATGTTGTAATTTCTGCTGGAAAAATTTGCCCACATCATACGCTGAGCAATCAAGAAAAGTAAGCAGGGAAATCGACAATACAGAATTAATCTGAAGGCTCAAAATCATGACAGAACACATCGGTCACAAAAGGAGTACAATTCTATTGCACTGCACAAGCTAGCGATGCGATTCACCTCAGTCTTGGCTTGTGAAAGTCCATTTCAAATGATCGTTGGCTTGCCACGATCACGCATACGAAGTAGCAAATAGCTTCGACCCTCATTTGAAATAGATTTTCAAATTGCAGGAGAAAAATATGGAAAGCAAGCAAGCAGCGCTCCACCACATTGTCATAGTCGGGGGAGGCGCTGGCGGTTTAGAGTTAGCAGTACGCCTCGGCAAACGGCTCGGCAAAAAAGGGAAAGCCCGCATCACTTTAGTCGACGCTAGTCGCACCCATCTTTGGAAACCCCTTCTTCATCAAGTCGCTGCTGGCACCCTCGATAGCCATGCAGATGAACGCGAGTATTTCGCTCTAGCACGCAGCAAACATTTTGAATTTCGCTTGGGTCGTATGCAGGGCCTTTCACGCGACAAAAAAGAAATTTATCTCTCCCCTACTTACGACGAAGAAGGCAACGAACTCCTACCGCAACAGGCCATTCCTTACGACCAACTGGTGATCGCACTGGGCAGTCAAACCAATGACTTTGGGACCAAAGGCGCCAAAGAAAACTGCATCATGCTCGACTCACTGCCCGCGGCAGAACGCTTTCATCAAAAACTGATTAATTTCTGTTTGCGCGCGCAGTCTCAACAACAGCAAGCCGGTGAAGGTAGGTTCACGGTCACCATCATCGGTGGCGGTGCCACTGGCGTCGAACTCGCAGCCGAACTGCATATGACGACCAAGATACTCTCCAGCTATGGCTTAGTGAATTTTCATCCAGAGAAAGATCTCAAAATCGTCATCGTTGATGCCTCACCTCGCCTACTGCAAATGCTACCAGAACGTCTCTCAGACGCGGTGGCAAAAGAATTGCGCAGCATTGCGATTGAAATTCACACCAACGAAAGAGTGGTCGAAGTCAGCAAAGAAGGTGTGGAGATGGCGAGCGGAAAGTTCATTCCGAGTGGCATCGTAGTATGGGCTGCGGGAATCAAAGCACCTGACTTCTTACACGAGATCGACGGTTTAGAAACGAATCGCTTGAATCAATTGGTGGTGCATCGTAATTTGCAAACCACACGTGATGCCAATATCTTTGCCTTGGGCGATTGCTGCGCCTGTCCACAAGGTGAAGGTCAGGCCAACGTTCCACCGCGTGCGCAATCTGCGCATCAACAAGCAGCATGTTTAGCAGACTCTCTGTGTCGTGCAATGAATGGAAAGTCCTTAAAAGACTTTGTCTACAAAGACCATGGATCCCTTGTGTCATTGGGCAATTACAGCACGGTGGGAAGTTTGATGGGGGCGATTGCCAGCGGTAGTGTATTCATCGAGGGAACGCTTGCGAAGTGGATGTATTGGTCGCTGCACAAACACCATCAAGTTGCAGTCAATGGTTGGTTCCACACTTGGCTATCGACATGGGCTGAAACAATTGACCGCGTCAGAAACCCGAGGATCAAGCTGCACTAGTGCATTCGTTAGCTTGTTTGTGTTGCGACGACGAGTGCAATCGTCAAAGAATGATTGCATTCACATGTCATTCGCCTTATTCAGGACGCACATTGATCATGAACACTTTCGCATCAGCATCGAATCCTATCCTGTAAATGAAGGATTCATGTTTCATCTTGACGCGATAGTCGCGTTTTGTTTGTCCATTTTGTTGATCGGATTTCAGTAATTCGATTGAGACAATTTCACCCAATTCTTTGAGATCCTCCGCCAAACCTCGGATGGGTTCTGGAAATAAGGCTTTCGCCGCTTTCTCACTGAAGATATCAGGTGTGATACTTCCTTTGATGATCTGGTGTAAAACTTCTTTGGCACGTGCTGTACTTTGAGGATCAGTATCAGGAATCGCGCTCACTGGCTTCATCTTTAAGGCTGGCAGCACTACCCCTGCAATCAAATCTGCGATTCGCTTCGGGTTCGCACCAGACCGATTGGTCAGCACAATCACGCTAAGTTGGTCGTCAACATAGCGACTAATCTGCGTCGTAAATCCTTGCCATGCACCACCGTGTTCAATGTTCTTGTGCCCGTTTGTATTCGACAAAAACCAAGCGTATCCATAGTCGAAGCTAGAACCATCTTTGAGTTTAACTGGCGACCAGCTTAGTTGCTTTTCTTCTTGTGTGAGCGGGAAGTTCTTGTAAAGAGCAAGGTCCCATAAAGCGAGATCGTGAGCCGTTAAATACAGACTGCCGTCTGCTGTTCGATTGAGCGCAGGAGAAACCCACTCTTGGTTTTTCCATTCTCGTTTGACTAAGTCATAACCGGCAGCACGATGTGGAATGATGCTTCGTTCGTCAATAATGCGTGTTTGCATGCCAAGCGGTTCGAAGATGCGTTGACGCAGTTGATCGCCATAAAACTGACCACCGACCTTATTAGCAATAAAGCCCAATGCATGGTAGCCCATATTCGAATACTGCCACTTCTCGCCTGGTTTGAACAACATCGGCACAGTGGCTTCAAGATCGATCAATTCTTGATCGGTATAGTTTTTCTTAAAATCCAACTTACGATATGGATCATCTAAACCCGATGTATGAGTCAACAGTTGATGAATCGTGATTCCCTTCCAATGATCGGGAATACTTTCAAGGTGTTTCTCAATAGGGTCTTGCAAGCTAAGTTTACCGTCGCGCGCTAACAATAGAATTAAAGCAGCGGTGAATTGTTTACCGACTGAACCCGATTGAAAAATTGTTTGCGGACTGACTTTGACTTGATGCTCAACATTGGCCAAGCCATAGCCTTGTTCTTTGATGATTTTGCCCTTGTGCACAACCGCGATACTCACGCCAGGAATCTTTTGCTGCTGCATTTCCCTTAGCACTTGCTGATCAATGGTATCTGCCAGCGACACACCAGTCGCAATAAAAGGACTTAACAGCACAGTTAAGGTGACTAACTATTTCATCATTGCGTATTCCTTAGTTTCCAAAATAGCTGAATTTGGGCAATCCGAGTATGCCAAGCGTTGAAACGTGCGCGGCTGTTCTCATCTCGTGTGATCGAAGATTCGAATTAGGTGTCCAAATGCAGAAAAAGAAGAGAGCCCGTTTCGCTGCAATTTTGCATGAAGCGAAGCAAGAGAGAAAGCCTTTAGTTGACTCAAACCACTCCGTTCGTCGGCGATTCGATTTAAGAAATGAGGTGCCTCGGTATGTGTACCTATACGAGCCTGGAGGTATCGTTCGAAAAACTAACTCATCGGTGGACGATGCAAAACGGTGACGCCCTCACCTTCGCGTCCTTGGAAGAAACTCGCCGAGGCTTGCTTGCCGTAATACAAGCGAACGATTTGCATGGCGATCCATGGTTCTTCCTCTTTCGCAATTTGCACCACCAAACGCAACTCGGCGAACACTGGTTCGCCCAGCGCATTGTGCATCACTGGGTAGGCTTGAAACCGCGGTTGTACGATCCAATCGTGGGCCTGCGGCAAATGATCGAGTTCAGTTGCGGTCGGGCCGATATACAGATCTTTTCCAGCACAAGAATAGATATTTTTCGCTACTAGATCCTGTGGCGCCAAGCCTAAACTACGCCATTCATCGGCGCGTACATTTTGCGGCTCGAATGGAATCTTTAGTTCTGAGGCTAAGCCCTTATGTACCAAGTAGTACCAAGCTGGATGACTATGCCATTGAACCTGCGCATTTTTTAGCTGCTGCAAACAATGTCCATCATCCTTGAGTTCATTCAAGATCAGGCGATTTAAGACACTATCATGCTGCACCCTTTGTTGGCCATCGTTCGACAACAAACGGCCTTGGGTATCGACTTCTAATTGATGCGATTCGATCAGAGGAATCTTCCATAGCAGAGAACTCGCATGTAAATCAAAGAGCGTACTGCGCTTCCATGGTTGAAACTCTAAGATCGCGGTTTGTTCCCCTTTGCATAACCAACTTTGCGTCGCTGCCTGCCAAGATCTGCCATCGACGGGCTTCTGCCAAGGCGCACAGTTAGCCAAGGCAGGCCATAATTGTGAATGACTTTGATGGATGTGATAACCGGTCGCGAGTAAAGACGTGAACGCTTGAAATTCGACTAAGCGCAAATCCCAAGCTTCGCCATCGGCCACTAAGGCGTAATCGATGGTTAAGACCTCAGCGTCATGTTGATGTACCCAGCCTGTCATGCGCTCAGCGCGCAAATACGGTGACGCGGCTTTGCATAAGGCCAGCGCTCTTTGTTCCAGCTTTTCTTGCAGCTGTGTAGACGCGATCAAAGGCCATTCTGAGAACAAGGTCGCTTGTTCTGGCAAATAGTTTGTACCGGCAAGACGCGACCATGTTTCTTGCATCACCGATTTTGACACCGGTGATGCTTGCAGTAATTCAAAACTCAATGGATGAAACGGCGAGCTTGCTTGTGTTTTGAATTTATTGGACGGTATAGAATCGCGCACTGTGAACATCCTCCGTCTCGTGAATCAAATGCTGCACTAGGGTCTGATAGTTCTCCGAGCGTTTGAAGATACCACGCTGAATATCAGACGATGCACCGTGAATAAACAAGGCATCTAACTTTTCCCGCATACCTTGGTACAAATTCAGTTGTTGGGCAACTGGTGTTAAACGATGCATCCAATGCTCAAAATAGTCGTGCAAGCTGACTGATGCTTCGCTTTCCCAATCGATCAATTCAGCCGCCAAGCCACGACGGCGCACGCGCCACTTGTTTTCCTCGAGACAGGCTCGTGAGAGTGGCTTGGGCAAACACCCTTGGCGATAGTCTTCTACCAGCGTCGCTACTTCACATTGCAGCAATGCGGTAATCAACCAGATATGATCGAGCGATGGCGTCGCATCACAGATGCGAACTTCCAAGGTGTGGTAATGATGATGTAAGCGAAGGTCTTCCCACATGCCGTGTTGTGCTTCGAGCGTGCCGACTTTGCGCAGCAATTCTATGTGTTTGAAATAATCTTCTTCTGAAGCCCAAATATCGGGCGTTCCCATGCGAGGCAAACGATCCAAAATCGAATGACGCCAACTTTGCACGCCAGTGTCGCGCCCCTCGAAGAACGGCGAACTCAAGGAGATGGCAAACACTGGGGCCAAGCTATTGCGCAGCGAGTTGAAGATAGCCATTGGTGGAATACCCTCCGGCAAACCCAAATGCACATGAAACCCATAAGACACCAAGCTACGCATAATGTCAGCGTACTCATCGACCAAGCGTATGTAGTGCTGGTGCTTGCTATGGTCGCGGTTAATTTCTTGTTCTTTCCAGTTCGAGAACGGATGTACACCGGCAGAGAGGATGCGCTGTCCCTGTGCTTGCGCGCGTTGCCGTATCACTTCACGCATGGCAGCGACACTGGCCACGATTTGATCTGGCGTATGGCAAATCGGTGTCTGCAATTCGACCACGGCCTTATGTAATTCGCACGAAGAGCTACCGTTCTGATCAGGAAAATCTTGCTTACCACGTTCAAAATCATGTGCCGCCAATTCAAGACTATCTTGATCAACGACTTGCAGTTCTTCTTCTGCACCTAAGGTGATGAGTGTGTTCACGTGCCGGCCCGCCCTTTCTCGAGTTCCGCAGCGCACATGATTCGAATTCAATTAACAAAAGCATCGGCGTTGGGGAATCTGTCTAGTAATGATGAACAAATAATGATTAACAAAGTTTGAACTAATCATGGCAAGATTTTAGTGAAGCGTTTCCAGTTTCAATCGAAACATTAGATGGGGAATTCTTATCTAGTTTGAGCTTTTAGCTTGAACCTATTGTCCGAGCCAGTCGGTCATCGGTTACAGCATCGAGATTTTTGGCGCGGTTGATGGAAGTGCCTTGGTTGAGCGCTTTCTCCAGATTCGACTGGAATTTCCGCTACTCGCTTTTCTATTCATTCAAATTCCGATATTGTCATTGCTTTCAACGATCTGTACTGACGATAAGAAGGGTCAAGCAGCAATGATACGTGCCGCCACTGAGCAAGATTTTGAATTCATCTATGGGCTCTACATGCACCCTGACATCAATCCGTATTTACTGTACGAACCGATGGAGCGAGATGACTTCAAACCGATCTTTGCTGATTTGCTCACGAGTAAGGTACTTTTTATCTTTGGTGAAGCGGATGCCCGTTTGGGCATGTTCAAGCTAATTCGCCTACAGCACAGAACCTCACACATTGCCTATTTGGGTGGCGTCGCCATTTCGCCTGAGCGCGCAGGCAGCGGCATGGGGGCCCAGATGTTTCGAGAGATTCTCGCGTTTGCGAGAGATCAGCAGATTAAGCGAGTTGAGCTCAGCGTCGCCACTTACAACCAGCGAGCCATCCGTCTCTACGAAAAATTTGGTTTTCAAAAGGAAGGCGTACTGAGGCAATACACCCATTTACGCCAAGAGAATCGCTATATCGATGAGCAGTTAATGGCCTGTCTGTTGACATAAGTTGCGCTCAGATCCTCTGGCTTTAGCTGCATGAAACCTTTGGTTCAATGGCGAGATTTACGCTACATATCGAAAACAACAGGACGATGAATTGAATTTGCAAATTTAACAACAGCAATCTATAATCCTGCATTTATTGTTTAATTTGCAATTAATGTCGCGATTATTTTTTGCCATTTGCTTGCTCAACCTTTGTGCCTGCTCTAAACCACAGGAGCAAGAAACACGTTCGGTTACACGCAAACCTGCTCAATTAGAAGTGAAATGGGAACAAGCCTATGAGGTCTCTGATCCCACCCCCAGAAAAACGACCATCTCCCCAGAGATCGAAGCCAAGCTGCTCAAGCTCGGACCATTTCGTTCCCAATCCACGATCAGCATGCGATCGGACGGCGATAAGATCAGTTTCCGTGTAATTTATCTGGATGAAATTAAGCAGGATCAGGCAAAGGTCGTGGTGCCATTCATTAAAGAAACCTTAGCACCAGCCAAATTTGAAGTGATTTTTCACGGTGAAGAGATCACCGAAAAAATCAAGACCACCGCAACAGGCTTAAAACCTCATTGAAACACCGTATTCATTCTTGCAGGGGTGACTTATCATGAAATTGACTTATGTACTCACGCTGCTATTTTGCTTAAGTAGCAGCGCTTGTCTTCAACAAACGGAAACCACGATTGAAGTTCCAACGCGCGCCGAGCTTGTTTTCGAAGTTAAGTTCAAGGATGCGGTACAGCTGCAAGACTTCGAACAACGTTTAACTGAAGTGGCGAAAGGATTGGGTGAGGTCAGTAAGAAAGAATTCAGCAGCACAGTCAATCAAGAGAAAATTGAAGTCACCAAAGGGAAATATACCATCGAGGTTCCAGCAGCATCTATCGAAAAAGCCGTAGAAATCAAACACAAGCTTGGCATAGAACCAAGCTCGATGCATGTCTATATGTCGAGCAAAAAATAATGCACATCATCTTGCCATCATCTAGGCAACACGCCGCCAATCCATAATCCAATTATCTTGCCAACTTTGACCGCCATCGGTGGACACCGCCTGTTGCCATCGACAGGTATCACGACTAATGTTGCCCCACATACCGCGGGCGAGTATGGTTTTTTCTTGCTCGACTTCTTCTGAAATAAATATTCCCACACCATTCTTGAAGCCACCGGTGACACCAGGCGCCGTCAACACACCACTTTTCGAATTGACCCAAAAGTCAGACCATAATTTTTTCTCTCCATCCAAGATGCGCAATCCCATACCACTAAATTGTCTCGATGGTATGCGTAATTCCTCAATGCTCGCGATGCCATTGAGAATGCTCCAACACGTGGCCTCGCCTTCGAACACATCCCATTGATTATTGCTTGGGTCTTTCAAACGACGATGATTGATACGCCATTCCCCATGCAGGAAATCAAAGTCGCCGGGCTTGCCTGGCTCTAGCTCTGCCCCATCGAGCATCATGCTTGATGCCTCACTGAGCTCTTCCGACTGTGCCATCATCGGTAAAGCCAAACCAGCCGCTGCTTGTAAAAACAGACGACGTGCTGCTTGGTTTGATGTATCTGCCATATGTGTTTCCCCCATTTTGAACATTGTGACCAATTAGTTTTGGTTTACAAATCGTGTTGATGTAGGGGTATGATAAGAGGCTATTGTTGACACTTCATGTCATGAATTAATTCGGTTTGATTTTAATTATTCTTAACTCCTTTCCCCATGCGTGCTAGCCGCCTTCTATCCATCCTTATACTTTTGCAATTGCAAGGCCGTGTGCGGGCACAAACTTTAGCCGACGAGTTTGAAGTGTCACTTCGCAGTATTTATCGCGATATAGACGAACTCAGTGCTGCTGGTATCCCAATTCAAAGTGAACGTGGTCCGAATGGAGGATTTCAGTTAATGGAGGGGTATCGTCAAACAATCGGCAACTTTGAACATGAAGAAGCCGAGGCACTGTGTTTGATCGGCTTGCCCGGCCCTGCGATGGC
>CANHZI010000132.1 GCA_947464955.1 Oxalobacteraceae bacterium | reverse complement strand
TTTCACTATTCTGATACGGGCTATATCTTAATCGGCGATATCATCGAACGTATCACCGGTCAGTCTTTGGGCAAGGCAGTGCGCGAACAACTGCAACTCGACAGTTATCACTTGCGCTCAACCTGGTGGGAGATTATGGAAGCGCAGCCCAGCACTGCAGCACCTCGCGCTAGGCAGTTTATCGGCGACTTTGAAGCCAGCAAATTGGATGCAAGCATAGACTTGTATGGCGGTGGCGGGCTCGTCATGTCCACACGCGATCTCGCTACGCTCACCGCCGCACTGTTTGAAGGCAAGCTCTTCAAACGCCCTGAGACACTGAAGGAATTGCTCTGGCGCGGTACGCACAAAGGTGCAGATACCTATCGACTCGGCGTGTTCGTGAAAACCGTCAATGGCCAAGATTATTACTGGCACAGCGGCTATTGGGGCACGGTAGCCTATTATGCACCCGCAACGGGAATCGCCGTGGCAGGTGCATCAGATAATCAGGATGCGTATCGCAGATTGGTGCGGATGGCGGAGCTGGCAGTTGGTGTTGTGGTTTTGCCGAATAAGTGATGCCTTTATCTGATGTCACCGCTCAGTGATTCGATACGAGGGCGTCAATAAGAAGCATTCACTCGAACCTATTGATCGAAGTTTAGATGTGTGCCTTTGATTTCTTGCGTGCGATTACGCTTCGCTAATCGCACCTACGCCGCCGTGCAAATGAATGTGGTGAGCGGTTTGAAATTCGCTTCCTCGACGGCCAAATTCCATTTCTCAAGTGACCAGCCCGGTAGCTCAGTAGGTACGATTAGCAAAGCGTAATCGTACGCAAGATATCACTGTTAACCTCCACTCCCAAAAGCAAGTTTTCAATCGCTTCTGAAAATGGGTGTCTTTTGAATTTTTCTGAATTTTTTGACCCAAAAATTCAAAGTCAGGCTCGCGCTAGCACAATCTTGCGAAAGCCTACTGCTTGAAACAATCAGTCCGCCAAACCTAAGCGTTCCAGTCTCTCTTTCGCAAGCAGATATCTTGCGCGGACATCATCGATTTCCTGTTGCGTCAATTTCTTGCCGTAGGTGCGAAGCCCGCCTTCGGGATCATTGTGATGAATGCCCATGGCAAACTTCAGGTATTCCAACAGCAAGGGCTGCGCATCGAGATAGGAGATGGAATTGAGCGCCTGAGAAATTTTGTTGGCCTCAGCCCATTCGCCTTTTAATACATGCTCTTGCATCGTGATACTTGCTTTGGGGAAGATGGTGCCGACACCTGTAATGCCACCGCATGCGCCAGCAAGTCCTGCATGCACAGTGACGGAATCAACGCCTGCCAAAACTTTTAGAGCACTATTCTCTACGATCAGCGTTTCGATAATCGATACATCGAGCGTCGAAATTTTAAGTGCGACGACTTCGGGTAATGCAGTTAGTCTTCTAAGCAGATCTATTGACAGTGCATGATACCCAGCGGCATCAGGATTGTTGTACGGCATAATTGTGACGCCTACTTTTTTCGCTGTTGCTGCCGCCAGCGCAAAGTACGCATACATCTCTTCGTCAGAAGGCGCTTCCTTTGTTTTCGGCGGCATGACCATGACGGTATTCACGCCAACCGCGGCAAGTCCTTCAATGATTGTCGCCAGCGCTTCTTTGGTTTCAGCCGCAGCACCACTGATTAAAGGGACTGCATATTCTTGAGCAATATCAGAAAGGGATTTCAGCAAAGCGAGGCGCTGTTCAGGCGTCAGATAACTGTTTTCACCGAGCGTACCCGAAGCGACGAGGCCACCAAATCGGCTACCGCCCTTACCCTGCGCTTTCAAAACATGTGCTGCTTGTTGTCGAGTAACATCAAAGTCAATTTCAAGCGCACCGGATTCAGATTCTTTGAGCCAGGTGAAAACCGCCGGCATCACTGTATATCGCCAATCTTTACGATCTGTTTGCATTACATTTCCTATTCTTTAAAAACATTACTGTATCAATTGCACCAAATAAGTCATCACAGTGAAACTAGCTTCGGTGAAACTCGCAGCTGATTGGCTTGCGCCCTCATGCTGCTCGGCATACTGCCCTTTGAAGTTGTGCGGCCAAGGTCTGTAGTGTTTGCGATCAAGATCGCACTTTTTTCTTCCGCATCAGTGCCAGCTGAACAAAAGGCCACCACTCACGACGTTTCCAATAATCAAGAAGCAAAGCAAACTAGAGTTCCGATGGTAATACACTTTAAATATACGAGTAATATATTAATGTAAGTGATGGAAATATTCAAGCTAATCGCACCTACTCAGCTCTCAATCCATCGTTTCTTGCTTGGGACTCCACACCAGCAAATCAGCAAATCGCAATAAAACTTGACTCCTGTATTTATCTGTATATACTTAATATGCTCAGTTAAGCACGGAACATCAACAAGGCTTCAAAAAATGACCACAGATAAACTTTTTCTCTCCAATCACGATAGTACGCCGATGTACGAACAGATCATGGAGCAGATTACCGCTAAGGTGATGGCTGGTGATTGGCGTCCGGGCCAATCTTTGCCTTCGATACGTGAACTAGCCAGCGCCAGTAGCGTGAGTGTGATCACCGTGAAACGCGCCTATCTTGAATTAGAACGTGCAGGCGTGATCGTTACTCGGCAAGGTAAAGGCTCTTTCGTTGCCGAGACTCAGGATCTGGCTAAACAACTGGTGCGGGACGAGTTCGATGCGCACCTCATGGGCATGGTGGGTGCTGCGCACAAATTGGGCATGGGTGAGAACGAGGTGGTCGAGCATGTCAGTGCTGCCATGACCGCCACTGCTCCTACTTCATCATCTAGCACAGCAGCGAATACCAATAACAGCAAGCCCGCTTTGACGAGGACCATCAAATGAATCTGCAAACCGATATTGCCATTTCATTGCGCGCAGTTGAGAAAACCTACGCTGACTTTGCACTGCACCCCTTGGATTTGGAATTGCCTACGGGGCAGATTATGGGCTTGGTCGGTGCCAATGGTGCGGGTAAATCGACCATTATGCGTATCCTCATGGGTTTGATTCGCGCCGATGCAGGTGAGGTCGACGTTTGTGGTCATCGCTTACCAGAGGCGCAGGTGGCTGCGAAACGCGATGTTGGTTATGCCTCGGAAGACATGCGCTTATATAAAACGCAGACGCTGCGCTGGCACATGGATTTTATTCAGGGAATTTTTCCTGAGTGGGATGAAACCTACGCAGCGCAATTGCTGAAGCGTTTTGATCTGAAGTCGCAACAAAAGTTAGGTGGATTTTCCCACGGACAAAGAGTGAAGGCTGCTTTGCTGTTGATTTTGGCGCGTCGCCCGAAACTCTTGTTGCTCGATGAGCCCACCACAGGTTTAGACCCAGTTGCGCGGGCGGAAGTGCTTGAGGCTTTGGCCGATGTATTGCGAGACGAATCACGCAGTGTGCTGTTCTCATCGCATAACACGGTCGATGTCGAACAGCTTTCGGATTCCATTAGTTTTATTCACAAAGGCAAGCTCGTGGCATCCGAAGATAAGGAAACTTTCTTGTCCAGCTGGCGCCGCATTATTTGCCACGGACCTTGGCAAGATGGGCTTAAAGACATTCCCGAAGTAATCAGTGCGCGCCATAACGGTTCCATCATTGAACTGAAGGTGCGCAACGCCGGTGATGTATTCGAGACGCGTCTTGCGCAGATGAACCTGACGGTGAAGGCAGTAGAGCCGATGAACTTAGAAGATATTTTCGTGACCAGTGTTCGCGCGGGAGACAAATGATGAGCACGCTAAATCAAAACAATGCGAACCATGCGAGTGAAACGCAGCAAACAAGGCAGATGATCAAGAGGCTCATTCTCAAAGAGTTTCAGATGTATCAAAAACAGTTTGCCGCTTACGTCATCGGGCTGCTGATTGGCTTAACCCTGATCGGCATGGCAAAGACCTGGGCATTTTATGCAGGCGGGATGATTTTGCTGGTGCTTTTGATTTGTGTTGGTGGCTTTGCGATTCAGAGTTCATTACTCAATGAACGTAGGGAGCACACCTTGACCTTCATGATGAGCCTACCGCTGACGCCGATGACTTTCTTTTGGAGCAAAGTTTTAGCTAACTTGGTGCTCTATCTTGTACCGTTCACCATCGTCTTAGCGGGGACAGCATTCTTAGTGCTGTTCACGCCTTTGCCAGATGGTATTTTGATTTGGTCTTTCTTGATCTACGGTTTTTTGGCAACAAATTACTTCATTTCGCTGAGTGCGGCTTTGGTGTTGGAATCTGAGGGTTGGAATATTTTCGTGCAAATTGCGGTCTCGACTTTCGTTGGGCCATTCATGGTATTTATCGGCACCATTGATGCCATCGGCAAAAAGATTCAAAGCAACGAGGTCGTGTTGAGTCGAGAAGCCTTGGGCATTTTTGCGCTAGAGTTGACCGTCATGTTGTTGGCGCTTGCGTTTGCGCGTAGCGTCTATCGCCGCAAGGATTCCTTCTTATGAACTCCACCGCGCAGATGTCTGAAGCGAATGCACGCTTTCATTACATGGACAATCTGCGCGCCTTAGCAATGTTGACGGGGGTGGTGTTTCATGGCGCGCTCGCCTACAGTGTTTTAGCCCATCCTTTTTGGCCCACTGCTGATGCGGGGCAATCGTTGATCATCGACGCGTTTGCCTGGTTCTTTCACCTATTTCGTATGCCCTTGTTCTTTGTGGTGGCGGGTTTCTTCGCCGGTTTGCTAGTACAAAAGCGTGGCATGGGAGGCATGCTAAAGAATCGCTTCATGCGCATCATCTTGCCTTTGATTGTGTTTTGGCCGCTCGTCTATTTCTCGATGAGCTGGCTCATTCGCTACGCGATCACCGATGTGCAGAATCTTTCTCCTTTGCTGCAAATGATTAAGCCTTGGTTGGACAATCCCCAAGCGCCCACCGCACCGCCCACCCTCGTACACCTATGGTTTTTACCCTATGTGATGTGCTTTTGCATTTTGGTTTGGGTGGCGTCGACCTTGGAATGGCATACCCATCTCAATGGGCTCGTTGCTTGGTTTGATGCGTTGACGCCAATGAAGAAGGCCTGCCTCGTACCGCTGGCACTCATGCCTGCTTTGTTTGCCGTACCTGCGCCGTTTCCAGCACCGGAAAGCTTCTTCCCGCAATGGTGGGCTCTGCTGTTTTACGGAACGTATTTCCTGATCGGCTTCCGACTATTTCATCAAGCGCGGTTCTTAGATCAACTGCGCCCCTACGCGCCTAGATTGCTATTGTTATCGCTCATGGCGTATGCGGTGTTTTTCTATCTTCTACAAAGCAAAGGAGCGACCAAAGCTGATTTCATCTTGCAAGCAATTCTGGTGCTGTTACAAGCCTATACCGGATATTGGATGACACTGGTATGCATCCTCTGCGGCCAACGCTGGCTCGACACGCATCATGGCGTTCTGCGTTATATCGCTGATGCATCGTACTGGATTTACCTGATTCATTTGCCATTAATCTTTGCTATTCAAATTCCTCTCATGGATGTGAATGTGCATTGGGCTGTGAAACTTTGCGTTTCAGTTGGTGCGACCTTGGGCATCGCATTTCTTACTTATCACCTCTTCGTACGTGGGCGTTTGTTGGGGAAATTCCTAAATGGAAGTAGCGCTAGTACTCAGACAGCTACATGAATACTGATGCCGCGTGCAGACATAGTGTGATTTTTATCGATCTCTGCACGGGATAACAAGAGTAAAAAACTCAAGCATCTTTGTGGAGATCTTCGCCATCATCATTGATACGTGCTCTTTAGATTTCCTAATTTCGAGAAAATTAGCAGCCCGAAAAAGTTCTAAAGCATTGCCTTTCGTTATAATAAAAAATCAACAGGTAAATCCGGTGAAATTGCCCAACTCAACTTGTGTCGAGTAAATAACCGGTCTTTCAACATCAGGCGATAAGGCTCTCATTCATGGACAATTTGACCCATTCTTTAGTTGGCGCACTTGCTGGGCAAATGGGCCTCAAACGTAAGACAGGTCTGGCGATGCCGACCTTGATTATCGCTGCCAATATCCCCGATATCGATGCGATGGCGATCGTATTAGGCGGACATGAGCACCTCGCACTGCGTCGCGGCTTAACACACGGCCCCATCGCTATGCTTTTGTTACCGCTGCTGTTGTGGGCATGCATGCTGTGGTTCGATGCTTGGCAAAGCAAAAGAGGCAAACGCCCGGATAGTCGCCTGCCTATCGACAAGACATGGTTGCTGGGTTTAGCTTATCTCGGCTGCCTGAGCCATCCTGCACTCGACTGGCTCAATAGCTATGGTGTGCGACTGCTCGAGCCCTTCTCTTCGCAATGGTTTTATGGTGATTCGATATTTATTATCGATGTCTGGATTTGGGGCGCAGCAATACTGGGTGTCTACTTTTCATATCGACGAGAGCGTCGCAATGCAATGAATTGGTCGATGCCAGCCATCGTTAGCGCGGCATTTATCGGCATCTATGTGTTCGCGAATGCCTATATCTCTACTAGAGCCGAGCAATTGACAGCACAAGCAGTTGAAAGCCGTTTTGGTTTGAAACCTAGCTTGGTCGTCGCCAATCCGGTCCCGGTCCAATTTTGGAAACGAGAGATGTTATGGCGCGATGCTACAAACTTTGGGAAGGCGATTTACAGCGCGCCTAGTGAGGTCACAGTTGATGAAAACCTGGGTGTTCACCAAATGACGAACTTCGATGCTTCCGCTTTAACGCAAACCGATTCGAACGCCCTTGCATTCTTGTTTTGGTCAAGAATGCCGATCTTAAGCGGCACGCCGCAACAGCTGCAAATTAATGATCAACGATTCTTGAATGCGATGATGAAGGATAGTTTTACGGTGCGTGTGTCGAACGAAGTATCTAGCAAATAGGACTTTAGACCAATTCTATTGAGTGATGCCTAAGGCAATCATTTTAAACTATCGATGGAATGTGAAATGGATGTCTAATTTGACTCGTGTCTTTATGAAGCGACTACGCCCAGCCACTAACGATGACTTAGCCGATATCTTGTCATGGCTAACAACAGCAGAGTCCCTTAAACTCTGGGGCGGACCTCTGCTGACGTTTCCGCCCGACGTCGCCAAGACTTGGTGTGAAATTGGTGCCAACGATAACAATAGTTTTGTTTTGGTCGATCAACAAGATCGCGTTCTAGGATTTGGACAGACCTTGCAGCGCGAAGCGCATGCCATCCATTTAGCGCGCATTATCCTTGCTCCTGACACACGTGGCCAAGGTCTCGGTCGCGTTCTATGCGAGCAGCTGATGCAAACCGCGATAAAGCAACATCAACCCGCCAAGATCACTCTGAACGTCTATCAAGAGAATGAAGTGGCCGTGTCTCTGTATCGCAGCTTGGGCTTTGTTTTGGCCGATCACCACAGCATGCAGGGGGCTTATGCGATGGAGTTTGTTTGTGGTGCGGGCCTGATTGCCAGATAAAGCAATTTGCACTAATCGTCTGTGCTAATGCTCAGCTCCATCGCCGTGTTAGTAGAGGAAACAAGATATCCAATCAACCACCAAGATTAGCGAGGGAGCCATACTCAACATCTTCTTACGCCAAAGCTGCCGACTAGAACTTAGGTTTGGCTAAAGTCGGTGTGCCACCGATGTAAGTTTGCAGCCAATTTTGTACTTCCCAGTTCCAGTACACGGAATTCTGCGGTGACAATATCCAATGATTCTCGTTCGGGAAAATTACTAAGCGTGAAGGAACCCGCATGCTTTGCAGTACACCATATAAAGCAGTGCTATTGACATAGGGAACACGGTAGTCGAGTTCGCCATGGGTGAGTAGCATAGGCGTTTTGAAATTCTTCGCATAGCTTAGGGGATTATTCTTCTGCATAAGGTCTGTATTGCTCCATGGGTTGCCACCCAAGGTTTTTTCGAAGGAATAATTGGTTTGGTCTGATCCGTATTGAGCGATAAAGTCGTTCACGCCAGCGTGGTTGACGATAGCCGCAAAACGATCGGTGTGACCTGCCAGCCAAGCAGCAAGGAAACCACCATAGCTCGCACCAGCAGCCGCGATGCGTTTGTTATCGATATTGCCCAGAGTTTTGACTAGATAGTCGGTCGATCGCAAGACGTCCTGTGTCGGTTTCTCGCCCCACGCAAAATTGATGCTGCGTGCGAATTGCTCGCCGAAACCCGTTGAACCATGTCGATTAACCCAGCTCACGATATAACCTGGTGCTGCCATCACGTGCGCATTCCAACGGAAATTGAAGGCATTGCCAACCATGGTGTGCGGGCCACCATGCATCAGCTGGAGTAAAGGATAAGTCTTATTCTTGTCGTAGTTGGGTGGGAAGACCAACCAGCCTTGTACGATCTCGTCGTTTGCACCCTTGAATTGATAAGACTCAACCTTGCCCAAATTGATCTTGCTCATTAAAGCGTCGTTAAACTGTGTCAATCGACGAAGCTTCTTGTCGCTGAAATCAAAGCTGTATATTTCGTTGGGCTGATCAAAGCTACTGCGTAAGAAAATTAATTGATTTCCGACCTGTTTTACTTTGGAGATAGCCGCTCCGCGAAGGACTGATTCAAACTGACTTCCATCTGGCTTGCTACTAAAAATGCTTGTTTCGCCGCGATCTTCTGCGATCATCCAAATTTTGTTCGACTCTTTATTCAGTTGGAACTCTGCAATTGCATGGTCACGCGTTTCTGTCACAGCGATGGCTTTGCCGCTGGCGATGTCGTAGCGCCAAAGCTTGGCAGAGCTGCCATCATAAATGGGTGTGTTGATGCGAGTGTAGTAAATGCTTTTCCCGTCACTTGAAAAATGAGGGGCAAAATCTGGTCCTCGGTTATCAATGGTGAGGTTCTTTTCTGTAGCACTTCCATCGAGCTTGACTAACATGAGGTCCATATTATCGGCTTCACTATGTGGCGCCGGAATCGTGTTGC
The DNA here is from genome assembly GCA_947464955.1 of Oxalobacteraceae bacterium. Lineage (GTDB taxonomy): Bacteria > Pseudomonadota > Gammaproteobacteria > Burkholderiales > Burkholderiaceae_D > Undibacterium. The sequence goes on along the minus strand of CANHZI010000132.1, from coordinate 4,047 downwards.
GGCTGTAGACCACGCTGTTGCCATCAGGCGCAATACTAAACTCAAATGTAACAGAAGAACTGAATAAGTCGCTTGATTGAGGCGTGATATCTTTGATCGACTTACTGTCGAGATCGAAGTGTAGTAAATGCGCAGAGAGGTTATCTGTGAGCCATTGGTCGAAGAAACGATATCGACGATCTTCTGTGACTTTGGCAGTCATTTTGCTGTCGCGGCGACGTTTCATTTCTTTTTTCTGTGCTTGTAGATCCTCTGCGCTCCACTGCCCTCTAAGCTCGGGTATGGCTCGGGTGCCAAGGATCAAGCTGCGTCCATTCGGATGCCATTGTGGGTTGCTCACGCCAAATGGCAATTCCAAGACTTTCTCTGCTTCACCGCCGTCAAGGCGCAGGATATAAAGTGCCGACGCCTCGTCATCACTGCGGCGAGAAGTAAAAGCAATTCGACTGCCATCTGGGCTCCACACGGGCCCACTGTCGTTGGCATCAGCAGTCGTTAGTCGACGTGAATTTCGTCCTTGAACATCCATTAACCAGATGTTGGTCTGTGAACGATTCTTCTCAATTGACCAGGTTTGTACCGTGAAGGCAATCAATTTTTGATCTGGAGAAATTGCAGGATTGTCGATACGCTTGATAGCCCATAAATCTTGCGGAGTAAGTACACGGCTCGGGGTTTGTGCCTGCACAGTTTGAAAAACACAGGCACTACTGGTGAGCGCTAAGGCAAACGTGAGCTTATGCAATGCCGTCTTTATTCCGATATTAGTGCTCGTCATTTTGGATCCTTACTGTGGAATGCGTTGAATTGTTTGTGGAAAGTAAATCGAGCGGGACGGCTGCAAACGCAATGGCGTACCAAGACACACGGTCGACTAGCGGCCCGCATCCCCACAATTCACATTGCTTGGGAAGCTAGTTATAACTAAGGAAAGCGACGTAGGCTGATGATCTTCTTCTGTGTGGCACTGAAAGCAGGATTGCTCTTTCCTACGCCGAGCATTCGAATTTCTATAATATGACCTTGGCGTGCGTAGTGGATATTGGGGTTTGTGTTATCACCTTGGTCGGTTTGAACTTGTGCGTTATCGGCGTCATTCTCAAGTTTCATCTTTTTGCCAGCAAGTGCACTGTCCCATCCTTGGGTTTGGGTTGGATTTTTCATCACGGTTTGTTTCACCATCAGCGACATGTCCTTGCCTTGGTAGCGGCAGCTCAGTAATTTGCCGGTGCCGAAATCGGACTCAAAGCCAACTTGCCCTTCCTTAAATTCAAGGTTAAACGTTTCTTTGAGCTCTTTAGCAGAGAATGGGCATGAAACGGTCGTTGCTGCTGTAGCTTGGAAAGCTAGAGTGCCAACGATGATGCTGAGCACGAGGGAAATAACTTTTACTTGCATGTCTGTCTCCTTTTTAATTGACTTAATGTAAGGGGCGAGGACGTATCTTTGGGGCTATAGTCCTCGTTGAGAAGGTTGTGATCCAACCCAATATCGATTAGCAACATACCTAACTTGTGACAGTTTATCAATCTCTATTTCTTGGTTAAAGGACATCGCTGTGGATGCGTACGGGTAAGTTGATCGGATCTTGAGGACACAAATAGATATCGTATTCGCTCCTTATCAAAGCATCGACAAAAAAGCATTGTCTCCATCTTCCTTCAAATAGGCTCAAGCCGCAAAAACGATTTTTCACGGCTCGTTTTCGTCATTTCGTCGCATATGGCCCATCTCGTCAACACAAATTCGATACAGTTCGTGCCATCAGTTATTTGACAGCAAGTCTGTTTTCTTCTTACGAGGTCATTATGCAATTCCCCACTAGTTCCGTTATTACTCTTATTCTCTGCAATGTTATCGCGGTTTCTGCTTACGCACAGTCTGGCGATGCTAAGGTACAAGCTAAACCAGCTCAGCCACAGCAAGTAGAGGTGAAGGGCAAGTCACAAGAAGAATTTGCGCGTACTGAAACGGCATCACGCTCGATTGTCAGCAATGTAGAGCTCACGCGTTTTGGTGACAACAATATCGTGGATGCGATGAAGCGTGTGCCTGGAGTGCAAGTGACGAACAATAAGCTGCATCTCTTGGGTATGGCGCCGGGCTATACGCAAATTTTGATTGACGGTGAAGCGCCACGCGGAATCACGATCGAAGATATTCCATTGAATATGATTGAACGTGTCGAGATCTACCGTGGTGCGAATGCGCAGTTCAGTTCGCAAGCGATGGGCGGCACCATCAATATCATCTTGAAGAAAGCAGCGTCGAACAAACAACATAGTATTAAAGCGAGTGTTGGCCATATGTTCCAGAATAATGGCGGCGTTGATTGGTTTCATTCCGATAAAAATGGCAATTTGTCTCATACCGTCAGTGTGAGTTTGTCTAAAGATCGTATGAGCGCAGGCCAAGCAGAAGATTCGACAACGAATTTCGTCAATGAGAATGTGTTGACAGGTGCCAAGAGCGAATTCCAGAACGTATCGCGTAGTCAGCGTAGTGATGAAATCTTGCGCATCTCTCCACGTATTCAATACAAGACTGCTTCCAACATTAATCTGACTTCGACATCCATCGTTGCGCATAATCGCTTTAACTCAGACACCACGAGCCAGTTTAATAATGTAGCTGGTCGTGTATTCGAGATCGGTAAAACAGCTTCGCATGATACGAATCGCGGTACTAACTTCGGTAGTACACTGAAAGCTGTCACCACACTGGAGAATCAAATTGGTGTTGATGTGACTGCAGGCTTTCAATCGCAAAATTTTGCTTCTCGCTCCCGTTCACAAAACTACCTGCCTGATGGTAGCTTGAAGTTTAACCGCGACCTCAATACCGATGTCGAAGTTTTGGTTGGCATTACCAATGGTAAGTTGAGTATTCCGACCAATGCAGAACATGACTTGGTGATTGGTTGGTCTGGCTGGCGCGCTGATGTGGATATTGAAAACAATCAAACGGATCGATTCGCCTCAAACTCAACGAGTATCGTTCGCCCTTACGGCGCTTCTTCGGTGATGGACAATGTCGCTTTCTTCGCGCAGGACGATTGGAAGTTTAAGAAAAACTCTTCCGTATCGCTGGGTTTGCGTTGGGAGTCTCAAGGTATTCGCACCGAGAATAACGACGGTGACAAGGTGAAGAATCGCGCTAGTGTGTTGAGTCCAGTCGTACAAACGATGTGGCAGCTTGATCCGCAAAATACAGAGCGTATTCGTTTGGGCGTCTCTCGTACTTTCAAGGCACCAGAGGGTACGCAACTCTTGATGCCAAAGATTTATGTCATCAATAATTCTATCGAAAGCCCGAACATTGTCGGTAACCCTAATTTGCGTCCAGAACTCTCTTGGAGTGTTGATGCCGCGTTTGAACACAATGGAAAAGATGGTCTGAACTATGCAGTGCGTGCCAAGGCGCAGTCTATCGACGATATTCACCGTGAAGCTGTGTACTTCGCCGATAACGCTTACTGGAAAAAATTTGTGAACGCTGGTAGCGCACAAAGCCAAAGTATCGAGCTCTCTACTCAGTTCCCATTGAAACGTTGGATGGACAAGGCGCCGGATATGGATTTCTCCGCAAGCTATTCACATTTCTGGTCTAACGTGAAAGATTCGGCGACCCCGTACAACACACTCGCACCGTACAAATACGTCATGACTTTTGGTGCTAACTACCGTGCTAAAGATATTCCATTAACAGCCGGTATCAGCGCCAAGATTCAAGACTCACACTGGCAGCAAATCAGCCTCACTGAGCGCCAATATTTGAAGACGCCAAAGAATGTTGATATCTACGCGCTGTGGAAATTCGATAAGCAAAGTCAGTTGCGTTTTGCTTTGAATAATGTTCTCGGTGGTGATGCTTACGATTCCATGACGTACGCTAGTGTGGGTAATTCAAGAAGCCAATCTTTCCGCGCAGTGCCAACCGCGCGTAATGTGAGTATGACTTACGAGTACAAGTTCTAAGCTGGTAGTTAAAGTCGAAACACACTTCATCCCTGCCGCGCAGGGATGACATCATGATCTCCTTTGCCAC
>CANHZI010000131.1 GCA_947464955.1 Oxalobacteraceae bacterium | reverse complement strand
TTTTGTCGACTTTGATTTCCGGTACTACACCCACGCCTTCCCAGTTTGTTTCCGTAATTGGATTAACTGAGCGACCGTACGGTATGAATGCAGCTATTTGATTGGATAAACGTACTTTCATTGTTGGATGTGCGCCACCAGCCGTTACTTCGCCAATAATGGTGCAACGCTTTAGAGTTTGAAGCGTGTATGCGAAGTCTTCTGCTGCGGAAGATTTCGCCTACACGCTGCAAAGCATGAAACGATGCACGATCATTGGAGAGGTAACGGGCGGTGGCGCACATCCAACAATGAAAGTACGTTTATCCAATCAAATAGCTGCATTCATACCGTACGGTCGCTCAGTTAATCCAATTACGGAAACAAACTGGGAAGGCGTGGGTGTAGTACCGGAAATCAAAGTCGACAAAACACAAGCGTTCAAGACAGCCTATTCGCAGGCACTTAGAGAATTAGCAGAAACTAAGCCATAGCACGAGGGCTATGGAAGAATGGGCTCACCCATTAGCCCCCGATAGTCAAGAAGTCGAACCAAATACTCGCAAATTACCGCGATAAAAATTTTCCTGTAACGCCATCACACATTCGTTTCAAAATGCTGTCGTGCCTTTTGCTTCAATGTGTGGTTGCGTGAATCGCACCAGTCACCCATGTGGTTCTAGCGAAAATGATGTTACTGTTTTCGCCCAAGTAGCGCCGCTACTCCAGAAGCATCTCAGTACCGCTTTGCGTCCAATTGATGGGCAGATCTGTGGCTAGCTTTCGCTTCCAACCCCTTGTGGCTCACATTGCAGACGACTCATTTTAAACAAACTGTTGTGATGGCAAAAACCACGTGTCCAATCAAGCCTAGTGGTTTGTCATCCAACCCCAATTACTGGCTCACGTAGCCTTGCCAAACCTTAAGTGAAGCATCGCTCCACTGAAAATACCTCGCCTGTTTTAAGCATATGAAAACAGGCTCTTGCCAATTTATGGGCCACTGCCTTAATCGCCACAATACCGTTACGCTTGGCTTTCTTGCGCTGATAAAATTTCTTCGCGGCTTCGCTGTAGCGGATTGCGAAGTTAGCTGCCTCAACGTACGCCCACGCTAAGAAACGATTACCATTCTTGGTATTGCCTTCGCCTTTCTTCTTGCCGTTGGACGTATGTATGCTACCAACGCAGCGGCAATACGACACATAATTCCCGACATCTTTAAATCGTTCTATCGAGCCTGTTTCTAGCAGAATCACGGTTGCCAGTACATCACCAATTCCTGCCACACTCTTGAGTAATGGAAAGCCTGGGTGATGTCGACAATGGCTTGCCAGCGCCTTCTCAATCAGATCGATTTGTTGATCTGTCGATTGCATCAAACTTACATTGGCTTTCATCGCCAATGACGCCATTGCTTCCAGACCCATTGCGTCAATATCACTACAGGACAATTTCTTAATGAGATTGCTCGACAAATGCGCGCCTCGTTGTTGATCCATTTGAGTTTCGATTGACAAGATATGTGTCGATCGTTGCTGTACTAATTGCATACGCTTACGTGCCAAATCACGAACTGCACGCTGTTCCTTCGGCATAATGTGCCCAGTTGGCAATAGGCCTAAACGAAACACATGCGCCAAATGACGTGCATCGGATTCATCGCCACGATGCTTTAATCCGTCATATTGCTTAATAGCCGTTGTATTTGCCAAGTGCACTTGAAAACCTTGTGCTTGCAAGCCATCGACCAACCAATACCAATTGAAAGTTGACTCCACCACGACACCAGTCAGTTGCGATTGATATGGCATCAACGCGCCACAAATCTCGTCTAAATTATTCGGATGCCTTCTGCTATAAATCACTTTGTCTGATTCATCCAAAATAACCACAACACTATTGTTCGAATGTAGGTCTATGCCGCAAAATAACATACCGTCCTCCCCGTTAAAGTTTCGTTTCGCAACTCAACTTTACTCCAACGGCATACGCTATTGGAGGGAGGCGGCTAGATGATTATCAAGTCTTGACATACAACACTTATGAGACAGATGTCGATTCAAGACCTGCCCCCATTCTTATTGCTTAGTTCAACTTCTTGACTACCGGTGGCTAATGGCTGCCTCCCTTCGTTGGGTTAAGGCGACACAAGCTTGAAAATCAGCGCCTTGTCCTTAGTTAAGGTGCATGAAAAAAATTAAACTTAACTGGAAAATGTATCTGTTTTGCATTTTATTGCCAGTATTCATATTCGTTGCCCTTCTTGGATTCCCTTTTCCCGTGCCCCCACAACAAGCAACAAAGGCCAAACAAGAGCAATCAACTCCAGCAAAGAAACGTAAAAAGTGGATTCCGTTTTGGAAAATTCCTGAGAGAGAAAAGAGCGACGAGTAACAAAATTCAAGTGAAACCCATCTTTGAAAGCAACTAAACACATTTCAGAAATATTTTGAGCGAATAAATGTTGCTTTGTGATGTGAAGGTCTTCGCTTTTCCGATTACCACCTTTTCTCAATCGACTTGGATTTACGCCTGAGGAATTTGAAAAAACAATGCGGGCTAAAGCGATGACGAGAGGCACGGTCATCGCACAGGCAGAGCGCTTACGTGCGTATGCTGAGCATCTCAAGAAGCGATGCGTTTACGGTGTTGCGATTCCGAGTTTTACCTAAACTCAATTTACGAAAAAGCTCTTCAATATGGGTAGATGTAGGGCAACTATGCGTTAAGTGTATTTGTCCGCGAATTAGATTGAACTGTCGATCGTGACACTCCAATCATTCTTTCGTCGAGAGATAGATTTGTGTGAAAATGATGGCAGAGGCGAGTTCGTATCTCGCTTATTTTTTTGTTTGTTTTTGAGGTGGAAGTACACTGATTTCTTAGGTGGATGTCCACTGATTCTGATTGATAAAAATTCGTATCGGTACATCGAGATGAATTGATTTTGAGCTTATAAAGTTCGATGAAGCCGCCGAATTTCCAAGCAGAGATCCATGAATCAAATTCACTTGCGCAAATTTACGGGGCGAAGCCACTTTAAAAAGTGAGGAAAACTTGTTTAAAAATTTGAAGTTAACTCTGGAGGAGTTTATATGCTAACTGGAACCCCACTAGACCTAACGCCATTTGGCTCGATCTTTAGAGGAATCGGTGTCTTTTATTGGATCTTCGTTTTCAGTGTTATCGGAATCATTCTTTATGCAATTGAAGGATGGTGGATGAAGCTTGTATGCGTGGCTTTGGCATTGGCTAGCTTGGTTTTGCCCGTAGCCTATTTCTTCTATCTGAAATATCAAGAGGCGCAAACTTGGAAAGCGCATATGGATAAAGTGCAGGCGCGTTTTCAGATGCGTTGCCAAAGTTCAGGGGAAAAAATTTATCGTAAGGTAGACGATGTAGAAGGGATTTTGTTGAAGAACGTTCGACCAATGGAAAGTGGGCATGAAGTTGAGGATCCCAACTGGCCAGGTGCTGCGTTGGCCTATGATTCGTCTGGCGATGAATATATGGCCTCTTTTTTGAAATGGGAGCATCGGGAGAATCCGCGTGGGTCGCGTGGAGAACTTACTAGGGATCCGGATCCTTATAACCGGCACACAAAAGACTTTGTTCATCCGGGTTATCAATTTGTTGATGTGGTTGAAGACGATTTTCAGATATCTCGTTACAAATACCATTCGAATCTCCGAGATTTGGTTAAGCAATCGGTGAAGGAGAGCTCAGCACATTATTCCGTCGAATTGATCAATTTAGTCGACCCTGAAGACCGGAAACTGTGGATTGCTGGCGTCAAAATTGTCGTTAGGGATGAATCAAAAAATGAAGTACTCGGCGAAAAAGTCAGATATGTCTATGAGCCTGGTCAAGGTAGCCTTGCTCATGCGCGCCAACCTTGGCTTTTCGGCATTGTATGTGCTGATGATGAAAGATTTACTTACTCATCTGTTCGATTTTTTGTCGATCAAGTTTTAGAACCTAGGAAGGATTAACTGCAATGCCAAACCAGATTTCACAATACCTCAAATATGCAAATTTACAGATGGCGGCAGAGTCCTTACTCGGAATTCAACAAGATTCAAAAGACACCCACTCCAAAAAGCAATAAATTATTATTTTGTATCGCTTTGTAAGTATTATCAACCTAAGCTAAAGTCACTGTTTTTCTTCTCAAACGAAGGAGGTGGCTGATGCCCATGGCACGTAGTCGATATGTCTCGCTCGAAGCAACACCGTATTACCACTTCATAGGGCGTTGTGTTCGTCGCGCTTTCTTGTGGGGTAAAGACCATTTCTCTGGGCGTGATTTCTCCCATCGTAAAGCTTGGGTGGTCGAACGCTTGGCGGAGTTGTCTGAAGTTTTCTCAATGTCTGTTTGCGCCTGTGCGGTGATGCCCAACCATTACGATCTCGTGCCGCATGTCGATCGTGAAAGTGCAAAAAAAATGGGGTAGCGTCTCGACATGCAGTATTTTCGGAAAACCTGTAAATTCAAGACTGACCGCATTCTCCCATTAAAAGAAACGAATATGTTTGATCCAACCGCGGGGTACGCTTCTTTCAAAACCGTCCTATTCAATATTGCGATTTTGCTTGAGCTTCTTTTAATCGCGATTAGTCTAGGCATTTGTCTCGCTCGAAAATCCAGCGCGCGCAAGCATCAAACTATTCTGGTATGTATTCTAGTTTTATTTAATGTGTCTGTTTTTGCTGGAGCCATCTTTCAAAGTTTGATCTTGATGGCTATCATTTTCATAGGCCTATTTCTTCCGACATATTTGATAAGTTGGATCGTAATATCACTGCGAAAGTAAAATCAGGCTTTAAAGAACATTGAATGAATACGCTCATGTCTAAAGCGCCCCAATTAACGGCATCCCATGCAAAATCACTTCATTCAGCAATACACTCACATCTTCTTCAACTGAACCTTCAACTCAAGAATCGACTCAACGATTTCAGAACGCTGTCTAGGTTCAACAGTTTTCTGCAATTGATTCTGTAAAATTTCGATACGCGCGACGAGCAAAGCCTTATTGGCATCGACCGGCAAATCTGGGATGACGCCAATACCTTCCCAATTCGATTTTGTGATTGGGCTAATGCTTCTTTGGTTCGGGATAAACGCCGTAAAGCAACAGAAGAGACATCCATCTATGTAGGCAACTGAACGCATTTTTGGGAATATGAAAAAACAAATGTTGCTTTGAGAGGTGGGTGTCATCGCCTCCATACAAAGCCTTTCCTACTTTAGTGTTTTTCGGATGCTTTCCAAATAGACCTTAATTTTTTCTTGATTAGATAAGCCAATCGCAATTTGATAGGCATGATCTGCTAATGCGAATGATTCTTTACCTTGGAGGCTGAGAAGATAAGCTTTGGCCACCCACCACGCCCGAAACGTTTTACTTAAGTCTGCATCCATTCGCTCAAGTTGAGCAAGCCCCGCTTGAATCTCACCGGCTTCACCCATCGCGACAGCGCCTGCGACTAAAGAGCCTTGAGTGGGGAAATACGCATTAATTTGTTTATATAGATGCGCGATACTTTTCCACGGTGTTTGGCCGGTGAAGAGGCGATGACAATGTGCCGATTGCACTGTCGCTTCCAATTGAAATGGCCCAGGCTTTTTGTGTTGCGATGCTGACCACAGCACTTGATCAGCATGCACGATGGCTTCTTTATCCCACTTACTTAAATCTTGTTCCGCTAAGGGGATGAAGTTTCCTTGCGCATCGCTACGTGCTGCGCGCCGCGCGGAACAGAAAGTCATCAGTGCAAACAAGCCTTTGGCTTCGGGCTCCGCCGGCAAAAGTTCGCATACGATCTTGCATAGATAGATCGCCTCATCGTGCAGATCCGTGATGCGCGTCTCGGCCCCATCGATGGCATCGAGACTCAAACCGAAAGCGCCATAGATACATTCCAACACACAACTGAGTCTATCTGGCAGCTCATCTACACTTGGCTCTTCAAAACGAATTTGGGTATCACGTATTTTTTGCTTCGCTCTGACTAAGCGTTGCGCCAGCGTTGTGGGCGACAGCATGAGCGCGGGCGCCATATCGGCAACCTGTAAGCCCAAGACTGTTTGCAGCATCAGCGGAATCCGAATCTTCTCGTCAATCGCTGGATGGGCGCACACAAACATCAGTTTTAAGCGAGCGTCGGGCAATGCTGACGTTTCGACCATTGCTTCATCCCTTCCAGCAATATCGTGAGCGCGGGATCTGATCTGACTTTATCGTGCCGCGCGACCTGCAGCAGTTGGCGCTTCGCGACGGTGAGTAGCCAAGCCTCGGGGGAATCGGGTATGCCGCTTACAGGCCAGACCTCTAAGGCTTTTAACAAGGCGTCGCTCAGCGCATCTTCTGCTGCCGCGATATCTCGCCACTGCCACGCCAGATACGAGGCCAAGCGCCCAAACGAAGTGCGGGCGGCAAACTCGATGGCTTTGTAACTGACAGGCGTTTGTGTGCTCATTTAGTTGGGTGCCATCACCATAACAGGACGAACCTCTGTGCTACCCGTTAAAGCACAAGGGCTGCGGGCGGCCCATTCCAAGGCATCGTCGAGACTGGGTACCTCAATGATGAAGTAACCCCCAATATGTTCTTTGGTATCAGCGTAGGGACCATCATGAATCACCCGTTTGCCGTTACGTATTTGCACTTGGGTGGCGGTATGGGGCTCTTGCAAGCCATTGCCGTGAACGATGATTCCGGCTTGCCCCATGGCGCCAATGTAGGCATTCCAAGCGCCCCAATAGGCAGGAGCTGTCTCTGGGTTAGCGCGTTGCGCGACCTCGTCCAAGGTTTCTTTGTGTATTAACATAAATTGCATTTTGCTCTCCAAAAAATAGTGTAAGTTCGAATGAAATAGTTGTAGATCTTTACTTAAGCGGGAACTAAGCGGGAACTATCTTGAACCGAGTCCCCGACATCCAATGCAAGCCAGCGGCGATCAACACCACGGCACTAAGTACCATCACTTGTGACGCTCCAAAGGCTGCAAATACGCCTTGCGCAATATCGCCAATAAAAAGAATGATATAACTGACTAAAGATACGCCCAAGACGATTCGTGCTACTTTCTGTTTCAGAAGCATGAGCACACAGCCTAAGGCACCACCGAATACACCCACTGCAAAGGCGGCATGCATCCAAATAGGCAACCCTGCATAGAGCTCAGCTTGGGCCTGCGTCAGTCCATTCGCCATTAAACTACCGACACTGCCGTTAACGGTTTGAAGAAACTGAAATACCCCAAACACATTCCAAGCAAGGCCCAAGAAAAGCACAGGTCTAAACCAAGCCGGGCTGGTTTCTTTTGTTGCTAATAATCGCATATATTTACCTCCGTTTTAAAAGGTCGTTGCATGATTGCCTCGACTTACCTAGGAGATGCGCCAAACAAGCCTCAATCGACATTTCATCAAAATATTTTTTTCTTGATGTTGGAAATTGTTGGAGGTCAAACACTTAAAGCATAGAAATCAGACGAAATTGGGCTTGGCACTACCCCATCTTCACCAGGCCTGATTGATGCAAATGCAGGGAATATTAATAAATTAAACAAGTATCGAGGTACACTGGCTACTGCTACTCAGTCGTTTCAGGCCTCTCACATAAGGTAACAAATGTGTAAGCTAGCGCTGATCTAGTACACAATGTTGAACCCCATCAGATCCCTCACCTATCCGCCATGAAAAGAATCGTCTTATCGTTATTGCTCTGGACCGCAACCATCGCCACCTGTGTGTTTCTAGCGACTTTCATGCGCGTGGGTAGCCTAGCATTTGGATGGGCGTTCAATTTCTTGCTGATGTTTTGGATTTCGATTTATGTTGAGACTCAAACTCAGGAGCTCAATTCGCCTTACTTCGCGACGAGGGAGTGGGAGAAGAAAGGCAAAGTTTACGAATGGGTCGGCATCAATTTATTTCGACAATTTTTGGTACTCATCGGCTGGGAAAAGCTCAACAAGAAATCAAACCCGATCGAGAAAAGCGCAAAGGCTTTAGCGCACAATCTACTCAGAACCAAAAAATCGGAACTCGGTCATTTGATTATTTTTCTGCTCGTGCTGGGCGTGAGCATCGCCGTGATCGTCCATAGCGGCTTTCGAAGCGCGATATGGCTGATTTTCTTCAACATTGTCTTTAACCTCTACCCTGTTTTACTGCAGCGCTATAACCGCCCTCGAATAGAGCGAGCCTTGAAACTGATCGAGAGAAACCCAGAGAAACGAACAACGCGTTCATCGCAAGAATGAACAAAAGGCCCTTCGGAACTAACGAGATAGTCGCGCCAAGAAAAGTTCCAGGTCTAGACTGACATGTGCAGAATGGCGGTACCAATGGTCGCTTCTGACAAGACTTCACGACAAATTTATCAAATCCTATTTAATTTTAAGCAATATGCCGTCACTGCATTAAGCCGCTTTAAGTAGCATTAAGGCTCTTTAAGTAGCACATCAAGCAGCATTTAGCGCCGTTCGATCACGGATTGCGACGATAAATGACGACCCATTTTGTTTTCACTTTAGGATTATTTATGTTAAGTCAAAAACTTCTTCCCGCCTTTGTTTTACTCGCGATTTCATTGACAAGCACTGCTGCACACGCCCAAGTTTATGTTGAAGGTGCAGTAGGAAGTGGTCAAAGAAGTAGGAGCTCTTGTGCGGGCGATGTGAAATGCACGTGGACCTCCAACACAGCTCTTAAGCTCACAGGTGGATATGCTTTAAACAAAGATTTTTCGCTAGAGGCAAGCTTATTTACGCTAGGGAAAGAGACATTCAAAATTACCTCCCCCTTCCAACAATATATTGCAAATGGCAAGACGAACGGTGTGTCTTTGGCAGGTGTATTCAACTATGAATTTAATGAAGAATTTTCAGGTTATACAAAGCTTGGTATTGCTTCGCTGCGATATAACGGTCGTTGGACCGATAGTATTGTTGCTGGTGAAGGATCGTTCGTGCACAGTGAAACACATTTATTACTTGGTGCAGGTTTAAAATATAAGCTAAACGAAAATGTCTCTCTGACCTTGGGGCTCGATCAATATCGTCTCAAATCGAATGTCCAAAAACCAGCCGCGCGGACAGTTACGCTTGCTGCGCAATATCGTTTTTGATCAATCGCGGTAATTTCGTTTTGGCACTCATTTAAAAATATGAGGAACGAGGGTAAGTCTTGATATGCGATGTTTTTGCGACCAAGCTTGATTCGAGGCCTACCCTCAATTTTTCGCCGCAATTTCTCCAGTTGCCACCATACTAAAAAAGTATTCGTAAATACTATCGATCACAATCGACAAGCATCAAACTCGATATTCCTCACCGAGATTTCATGATCAGCATGTAAAAAAAGGTATAGTTGGGCTATTCTGCGCGACAGTAAAATTTCGTTGTTCTACTAATTTGAATTGCGCATATAAATATTCCTCTTTTGGAGACGTTTCATGCTACGCCGTCAGCTTCTCGTTTTTGCTTCTGCCATTTCTCTACTTGTCCTTGCATCACCAACAGTACACGCGGGGTCGACGCCAGCTCGTGCCAAGCTGGGTATGGTCATCACGCAAAGCGATATCGCTTCTGATGTCGGTTTTCAAGTCATCAAAAATGGTGGCAATGCGATGGATGCTGCGATTGCGAGTGCCTTTGCTTTGGCGGTGACGCATCCGACGGCAGGCAATATCGGTGGCGGCGGTTTTCTGGTGTATCGTGCGACAAATGGAGCAACTGTTTCCTATGATTTTCGTGAGGCTGCGCCTAGCGGCTCGTCTCCCGAGATGTGGTTAAAAGATGGTAAATATGATTACGATCTGCATCACAATAGCCATCGTTCCGTCGGCGTGCCCGGCACGGTTGCGGGTTTGTATATGGCATGGAAAGAGCAAGGTTCCAAACCGTGGAAAGAACTGGTCATGCCTGCGGTCATCTTGGCGCGAGATGGTTTTGAAGTCTCGCATGGCTTGGCACGATCTTTAGAAAGGGTGTTGCCCTCTTTCAAAAAATACCCAGCGACGCTGGCGCAATTTTCTAAAAATGGACAGCCATATCAAGCAGGCGACACCCTCAAGCAAGGCGACCTTGCGCGCAGCTTGCTGCGCATCGCTGAACAAGGCCCAGCAGGTTTTTACGAGGGTGAAACAGCGCTCTTGCTCGAACAAGATATGAAGGCCAATGGCGGGCTGATCACACGCGAAGATCTGAAAGCCTATCAAGCCAAAAAGCGCGAGGTGATCAAGGGAAGCTATCGCGGCTATGAGATTATCGGCATGGCGCCACCGAGCTCAGGTGGTGTCGCGATAGTCGAAATGCTCAATCTGTTGGAAGGCTATGATCTGAAAGCCAATGGCTACGGTTCTGCCAAGAATCAACACTTAATTACCGAAGCCATGCGTCGAGCGTTTGCAGACCGAGCACAGCATCTTGGTGACCCTGATTTTGTCAGCGACATGCCTATCGCCCGCTTAACATCGAAAGAGTATGCGGCCAACCTGCGCAAGACCATTAACCCGGCTAAGGCTTCAAAATCATCACCCACTTCGTTTACTTGGCCTGCAGAATCCTTAGAAACCACACACCTTTCTGTGGTCGATGCACAGCGCAATGCGGTCTCCTTGACCTATACACTGGAATACGGCTATGGCTCGCGTATCGTAGCACCGGGTACCGGCTTCTTATTGAACAATGAAATGGGAGATTTCAATGCCGGACCAGGTTTAACAAACGAACCTGGCCTGATCGGCACTGCGCCAAATTTACCCGTGCCAGGCAAGCGCATGCTTTCGAGCATGTCTCCCACCATTATCACCAAAGATGGCCAACTGTTTATAGTGACAGGCTCACCGGGTGGCAAGACGATCATCAACACCGTACTCATCACCATCTTGAACGTGATTGACTTTGGCATGAACGCACAAGAAGCAGTCGATGCTGGCCGCATGCATCACCAATGGCTGCCGGATACCTTAACTGTTGAACGCTTCGGCTTCTCTGCTGACACCATCAAGCTATTGAAAGCGATGGGACATAACGTGGTAGAAGGCGGTAACCAAGGTGCCGCTGAAGTGATCGTATTGAATGCGAAAGAGAATCTGCTTGAAGGCGGAGTGGATCGTCGTCCAGCGGATGGCGGAGCATCTGGGAAATAGACTGTCTTCTGACTTCTCTCCAAGCGCTCACGCAAATGGGGCCTCGTCATCTGATTCGGCGCTATCACGACACGGTCGATGCAAGAGTTGGATGCGACTTTTTGGCGACTGCCCCAATCTTTTGTGTTAGGAGAATGTCGTACATATACTTCTCTCTCGCCTAAACAAAAAATAAAGAATGGAAAAAACAGTTTTCATTGAACGAAGAATGTTGATCACGCGCTGATCAATTCTTGGGCTTAGCGCTCAGAACCCCGATTCGCTTCGATGTCACAAACCGCATATTTCGGTTGCGCCAATAAACAAAAACGGGGTCACCCATTTTTACGCGCTTGATGACTTTGACCGAAAAAGACAATTTCAAGGGCGCCCCTACCGAGCCCTTGAAACTAGGTTTGGAAATTATTTATAAACCCATCAGAAATAATCGGCTCCTCAAAACTCGAATACGATACCGACAAGACAACTCCAAATTCTTATTAGATCACGGGTTTTTGAGGGGCAATAACCCAAGGTCAATATAAACAATAGAAACAAGTCGTTCCCGAGGTCGGCGTATCACGTCAAAGAAAGATAAGGGCGTATTGTTGCGAACATTTAAGTTATTCAAAAGAACTATCGATCCGTCCAAGTCCCAGCATCATAATACTTTGGTGCATTCCTCTTTCGAAAGACCACTGAGGTATTTCGAGACAGACTCAAACTTGACCATTTTCTTTGTGTTCCCCCCAACATCTTTGGCATCAACTGGAATAGACTCGATATGAAGTTCACCATTACGAATGTGGTAGTCGATTGTGCGAACCATCCCAATCGACGCAGCACCACTATCATTTTTTTCGACAGCTAACTCGATCGTACCTGGCCGAAGAAACTGATAGGAGGAAACAACGAGCTGGCTTACACTCTTATTTACGGCATAGCTTGTGGAATATCTTCCATCGTAGTAGAGCACACCTTTAACATTGTCATCCTGCTCGACCCTGTCAATGAAATACTTCTTGGTCAAGTAGGCTTTCCAGCAGCCACGTAAATTCTTATCCTCGGGGACGTCTGTCAAGCGCCGATAGTCGCCATCTGGTGTCACAAGTCGCCCCGTTCTTTTGTCGACTACCAAAGCAGAACGAAAAAGACTTTCAACTCTCAACATATCATTTTCCATTGTCGCTGGCATTTTCGCGCGAATTGGTGGTCCACCTAGGTAAATATCTGGGGTAATAGCAAAGACAATATACGAGTCTCCGTTCTTACTAATATCGATGCTAGATCGAAAATCTCGCACACTTACCCACTTGCCAACGAATTCCAATTTGTTATTAGGCTCAGGAGCAGATTTTGAACAACCAGAAGTAATCACAAAAACTGCAACCATCAATAAAAAATGTTTCATCACTCCTCCGAAATAATTATTTCCATTTAATCTACTCATAACGCAATAGGATATCGTCGGTTGACACGTGAAGAGATTCTGAACTTGGTGCTAAAGGCACTGCGCTCCTTCGCAACACTCAAATTTACTGGACACCTATTCCAGATAAACGAAAACAGAGGACATCCACCACAGAAAAACAAAAAATAAGCAAGCATTTTGCTCGCATCTCGCACTATTATCACACAAATTTTGAACTTTCCAGGCTTTGCCAGACACTTTGAAGCCTCTGGAAATAAGCGTCTTCATATTTGATGGGCGATAGTCCGCCGTTGTGTGAATGACGTTTGATTGGATTGTAAAACATCTCGATAAAATTAAATATTTCTGTTTTTGCTTCCTCCCTAGTGGCGTATATCTTTCGACGGGTAACACGTATTTTGAATGTAGCGAAAAAGCTTTCTGTTACCGCGATATCATGGAAATTCCCACGTCGACTCATC
>CANHZI010000130.1 GCA_947464955.1 Oxalobacteraceae bacterium | reverse complement strand
TTCAAATCATCAAGATTGATGGCATTGATCGTTTCGGCGGTTCCGAGTTGATTGCGCGAGCGAATATTATTTTGACCGTACATCAGTTTCGAGAATTGTGCCGCTGCGATGGCATTTGGGTTGGCTTCTTGCTGACGGATTTGGCTCAAGACGCTTTGCTTGAGCAAGCCGAATTCTTTTTCATCCCAACGTGGTTGCAACAAGATCTCTTCCACCAAAGCCAAGGTTGCCTGATAGTTGCGCGCTAAAGTATTGACGCTGATACGCACATCTTCAGTACGCGCAGAGACGTTAATTGTCGCGCCCAATTCTTGCATCGCTTCTTCTAATTCTTGTGGCGTTTTCTTCGCTGTGCCTTTCGGCATCAAGCGCGCCATTAAGTTTGAAACGCCAACTTTATTGATGTCTTCCAATAACAAACCGCCATTGATCACAATCTCAAACTGCATCAAGGGCACTTCTTTATTTTCGATACCATAAACACGCATACCATTGGCAAGCTTGTTGTCCCAAACCGTCGGCACTTTTACGTCAGCCGCCTCACCATATGGCGGCTCCTTGCTGCGATCAATTTTTGATGGCGTTTTGGTGTAAGTGGCGTTGATATTTGGGTCAACCGCATCTTCGGCACCTTGCACGATTTTTTCTTCAACCACTTCTGCCTTAGTCGAACCACTCAAAGCCAAGTTCAACTTGCCTTTCGGGACGAAGCTGGTCGCGACAAAGTTTTTACCCTTAATGTATTTCTGATACACGCGCATCACATCCGCTGGCGTCACTGCCAACACGTTTTTGATGTCCTGCTCGATGTAAGCTGGGTTGCCGTTGAGGTAGTTGTACTCAGCCAGCTGTGAGGATTTGCCCAAGACGCTAGAAAGTGAGCTATAGAATTGGGTTTCTTGTCCCGCCTTGATGCGATTCAAATCTTTTTCAGAGATGCCTTCTTTTTCGAATTTGGCGAAGGCCTCGTTCACTGCGGCAGCGACTTCATCCAAAGATTTGCCATCGAAGGCACGAATATTCAACATAAATTGGCCAGCCAACTCTGAAGCTTGATTGCCGATACTAACGTTCGATGTCAATTTCTTGTCTTCGACTAAAACTTGATTAAACGGCGCTTTCTTCCCACGCGACAGGTATTCCGCCAATACTTCTAGCGCATAAGAATCTGGATGCAATTGCTCAACTGCTGGCCATGCTACGGTCAAAGCAGGTACGCGGGCGAAATTATCTTCGTGGTAAAACTTCACAGTTTCTTTGACGAAGCCGGCACGTTTCGGCAAAGGCTTAATGTCTTCACCACGTTTGATCTCACCAAAATATTTTTCCACCCATTGCTTCGCTTGGGCTGGATCAAAATCACCGGCGATCACCAAGGTAACGTTGTTTGGCACATACCAACGACGGAAAAATTCTTTGACATCGTCGACAGTCGCGTTTTGCAAGTCTTCGAGCGAGCCTATCACTTGCCAGTTATATGGATGGTCGGCAGGGTACATCGCTTTATCGATGACGTAAGAAGTGTGGCCGTAAGGATTATTGTCTACGCTCTGACGTTTTTCGTTTTTGACGACTTGTTTTTCTTTGGCCAAGACTTGGTCCGTGACGGTATTGATGAACCAACCCAATTTATCAGCTTCGGCCCAGATCATTTTCTCTAAAGCGTCTTTCGGCACCGTTTGCAAATAGTTGGTGCGGTCTTGTGAAGTCGAACCATTGGCGCCGGAACCGCCGATGCGGGCAGTCATTTTATCGAGACCGCCTTTGCCAAGATTTTCCGATTCCAAAAATAGCAAATGTTCGAACAAGTGCGCAAAGCCAGTACGGCCGGCTTTCTCCCGCGCAGAACCCACGTGGGCAGTTAAATTGACGGCGACCACGGGGTCGGAACGATCAATATGAAAGATCACATCTAAGCCATTGGGGAGTGTGAATTTTTGGTACTCGATCTTTAAGTTGGCCTGCGCTTGTGCATTTTTCTTGGTCGACCCCGCACTCGATTTTGTCTGCATCGGCTTAGCATCCACTGCCAGTGCCACCGTCGGCATAGTACTAACAGCCACACCCATTGCACTTAACACTGCTGCGACCACAATTTTCTTTTTCATTTTTTGTCCCTTGAATTAGTTTCGCTTTAGCTTACTCGATATCTTGGCAAGGATTTGTGAAATCACTGCGACGATCATGCACATTCCCTGACTTTGCGAGCGCAGTATTCCCTATGCCAGCACTTTGTACAAGTGAGGGCAAGCATTTAGACTTGCCAACTGGAAAAAGCTGCACACCACAGCAGTACGAAGACCACAATCGCGGGTCAAAGTTCGATAAGCAAGCACAAATTGTTCACTCTTGTTAAGATGATGCATCTCAGCAATGAACATCAACACCACCGCTCCTATGGCTCCTTTGTTTCCTTCACATGGTAAATATTCGCTGTATCGCGACGGTCAGGTTTTAGTGACCGAAGTTGTCGGACCATGGAACCTGGAGCTCGTGCAAGAATGGGCACGCTCGGCGATTCCTTTCTCGATAGAGATGCACGAAGACGGCCCTTGGGCCGGCATCGCCATAATGTCGGAGTCCATGTTAGCAACGCCTGAGGCCATGGATGCCTTGCGTAAGGTTGTTGCCGCCAGCGTCGAACAATTTAACTGCATCGCCCACATCGTAGTAGCCTCGCCAGGTGTCGCAGGCAAGGGCATAGTCGAAGGCGCTTTTAAAAAAGTGTATGAGGGCTTGTGTTTGTCTGGCTTCTTCGATGACTATGCAAGTGCGAAAGCCTGGGCAGTGCAGCAAATTGACAGAATCAAGGTAGAACAAAACCAAGATAGGTCTCAACTGTAGGGGTCAGGCGACTGATACAGCGTGTGATACATCGACTTTGATTGTATCTTGTGAGGCCTAGCTTCAAACCATAGACTGTTTGCATCCCCAATCATCCTATGGTGGCAACATGCATGCGACGTATCAGCGCTTTTTTTCTGAACTTTTCCCATTAATGTCGTATTGCTTGTTGATGTCGGCAACACCGGGCCCCAACAATATCATGCTGGCCAGTTCAGGCGCCAACTTTGGGTATCGCGGTGCGCTCCCAACCGTCATCGGCATACAAAGTGGAGTGTTCGTACAAACCATCATCACTTGTATCGGACTCGGCAGCGTGTTCAATCGCTACCCAGTGATTCAACACATCTTGCAAGTGTTGGGCGCGATTTATCTCATGTATCTCGCGTGGCAACTCAGTGGTGCGAGTATTAAAGACAAAGAAGCATTGCAGCCCGTGAGTTTTACTCAGGCCGCCATCTTTCAAGCACTGAACCCAAAGAGTTGGGTCAAGGCGATTACCCTCGCATCGGTATTTATGCCCGCGAACATGAGCCCGCTTTCGGGAGCTCTCTACATTGCCGTCATTGGCACCCTATTGGGTACGCCATGTAGCCTCATTTGGACTTTCTTCGGTGTATCGATACGACAACTTCTACGCGATCCGAGAAAACAAAGAATCTTCAACCGGATCATGGCCAGCTCGCTTTTGATTCTTGCTCTACTGTTTTTGCGTTGATTTTGCTTTACTATGAACACATGATTTCCCTAGATCGATCATCCGCGACACCTTTATCTGCACAAATTGAAGTGCAGCTACGCCAGCTCATCGAAAGCAAAATCTTCAGCCCGGGTAGTAAGCTCATGTCGATTCGCCAGCTCGCGCAGCAACTTGCGGTGAGCACAAATACCGTCGTGCTTGCTTACGACAGATTGGTTGCAGCCGGTTTGATCGATACCCAAGGCACAGCGGGGTTCTTCGTACGCAGCCAACTTGAGACTACGAATCAAATTCCTGATGCACTAAGCCTTGAAGCCGGTGAAGAGCAAGAACCTATCTGGCTGGCGCAACAAGCGAATGATCAGCGGGAAGGCGTGCTACTCGCGAGCAGCGGTGCCTTACCACCATCGTGGTTGCAAGATGCGGTTCCTGCCTCGGCAGTGCAACGTGCACTAACTCATAGCAGTGCTGGCATAGCATCTCGTTGTCCACCACAAGGGCTGCCTGAGTTGCGCGAACAATTGGCGATGCTCATCCGAACATTAGGCATTCCAGCCGATGCCGGGCGGGTGCTCACTTGTTTTGGTGGTACTCACGCTATCGATTTAATCTGCCGCAGTTTTCTGCAGGCCGGTGACACCGTGTTGGTGGAAGATCCGGGTTACTTCTTGATGTTTAGTCGCTTATTGCAAGATGGCATACGCTTAATTCCGATTACGCGTCATGCCGAAGGTTTAGATCTTGAGGAGCTGGAAGCCGCCTGCCGACAACATCGCCCGCGTCTACTTTTCATGCAATCGGCCTTACATAGCCCCACAGGCTGGAGCAGCAACGCCGCCAACCAGCATCAGGTACTCAATATTGCTAAACAATATGGGGTTCTGATTGCAGAGGACGACGTACATGGCCATTTTCAACCGGCACATAGTACGCGTCTGGCGAGCTTATCTGGACTGGAAGGCGTGATTTATTATTCCAGCTTTTGCAAGGCGCTGAGCCCGGCTTTGCGGCTCGGTTATCTCGTTGCGAATCCCCAGCTGCTCAAGATTTTGCTACGCTGCAAAATTCATTCGGTGATGACGACACCAGCTCTGAATGAGTACATCCTGCTAGAAGTGCTAAAAGCCGGCAACTGGCGCAAACATCTCGACCGTTTGCAACGCAAAATTATGCAAGCGCGCACCATCAGCATTCGCCAATTGAGTGAGGCGGGCATACGTTTCGAAAATCTCGGCGAGGCTGGTTTATTTTTATGGGGCATGGTGCCTGATGGCGTCGACATCGATCTCCTTGTGCAAGATGCCTATCGCCACAAAATTTTATTGATGCGCGGTGCCGCCTTTTCCGCACACCAGGTGGCTGATCGCCACATACGCTTTAATGCGGCTACCTCACAACATCCTCGTCTCAGTCAATATCTACAACAGTGCTTCACGGCGCTCGCCTCCGCGCGCGCTAGCTTGAATCGCATCGAAGCGACCCGAGATATCTGAAGCTTCAAGACTGCTCAGCAATACCGGCGCAAAGCCGTCACGCTTCAACCCGACTAAATTGAACCGAGATTTTTCAGGTGCGATTTGGGGCCAGAATTGTTACTATAGGCTAGCAGCACAGCAAGGTAAGGTAGACTTTTGATACGATGGATCAATCATGACCAAACCGTTCCCACCTCATGGTAAGTACAAAATTTATTGCGATGACCAACTCTTGGTCTCGGAAGTGGTCGGCCCGTGGAATATTGAATTCATACGGGATTGGTCGATGGCCTCAATTCCGCTATGCGAAGAATTAAAAGAAAAAGGAGCGTGGATCGCTGTGGCCATCATTTCAGGCTCTATGCTGGCGACACCAGAAGCGATGGATGCGCTGCGCAAAGTCATTCATAACAGTGTGCACCAATATGATTGCATCGCTCATGTTCTGGTAGCTAGCCCCGATGTCACTGGACGCGGCATCGTCGAATGGGCATTTAAAAAATCGTATGGCGACTTAAGCCAAGCCGCTTTCTTTGATGACTATGAGAGTGCCAAGCAGTGGTCTTTGGCACTATTAGCGAGCCACAAGAAATCTTAAATAAGAGAACCTAAGACACATCCTTTTCAGACTAAGGGATCAACGCTATTGCAATAAATGCATATTGATTCTATATTTTATGCCTTCAATTTCATGGAGGCACCATGCCACAACAGACAATTTTCCCACACAAGTTTGAAGCAGCCACGGCAAAAGTGATCTTGGTCTGCTGGCTTAGTTCCATGCTTCTTAGTGGGTGTGGCGGTGGCAGTGGTGGCAACGCTAGCCCCACCCAGACTAGTCAGTCGAATACACCGACTACCAGTATCGTGGTCGACCTCACCCAAGCCAAGCTCTTGAGTGATGCCGAACTAAAAACTTCGGCAATCAGTAATTTGGCACCGCCAACCGCGGATGAGAAATTGTGGCTAGAAAATATGCACAAAAAAATTCAATCCCTGACCTACGATAAAGATTTTTCTGATCTCGCTTTCCTAGATCAAGCTTTAGTTGGCAAACGTATCGTGCAACTGGGCGAGAGCTCTCACGGCACCCGCGAATTTAGCCAAGTCAAAGTGCGGTTGATTAAGTACTTACACGAGAAGTTAGGTTATGACGTCATTGCTTTTGAATCGTCGACCATAGGATGCTACCTACAAGATTTGGAATATGCCAAAGGTAAAACCTTCACCATGCGTGACTCCTGCATTTTCGGTGTATGGTCGACTAAAGAAACCCAAGAGCTATTTGACTATCTGGCCTTAACGCGTAAAACCGCGCGACCTTTGAGGCTGGCAGGCTTCGATGTGCAAATCTCCGGTAGTTTCGATAGCAGCGAAGTCGTGTTGCCTTGGTTGGTACCCATCATCCAGAGTAGTGGCGATAACGCTTTTAGTAAGGCGGAAGGGATTATCGGCGAAGCACTAAAGACCGCAGCAGCTGGCACTGACTGTTTCGGCAATCCCAGCGGCAATTCTTGCCAAAACTTCCAAAAAAACTACCTAGGCGCTGCGATCAACATCGGTACTCTTGCCAATAGTTATAAGCCTATTGCGGATTCAAGCACAGGGGCAGAACGCGAAAGCAAATTAATGGCCTGGCTAGTGCTATCCAATTTGCAAACGCGCCTTCTTGTCACCAAAGAGCAGATAGAGAAACGTGGCTATCGCGAACCACGTGACAAAGCCATGGCCGACAACATCACACAACTGGCATCAACCATTTATCCCACTCAAAAAATGTTGGTATGGGCGCACAATGCCCATATCACTCGGGGTGCTTCAGACGCTGCGTCAGCCGGTCACACGATGGGAGGCTTCTTAGCGCCAACATGGAAAGATCAGTTGTATACCATTGGCCTTTTTATGTTGAAGGGAGAAACCGCGAACAACGATGGCACGGTGATGAAGGTCGCAACGCCCTCGAGCGACTCATTGGAAAGCTACAGCGCGAGTTTACAACTCGGCGCATTTTTTCTGGCAACGCCCATGCTAGACCAAGTGGGAAGCGGCGATGATTGGCTTCACCGACCGATTGGATCCTACTATTGGGGCGGACAATCAGTCATTCGTGATCGTCTCGACAATCAATTCGATGCAGTGATCGTCATCGATCACTCGAGCATGCCGGAATACCTGAAGTAACAAACAAAAATGGCGCGAACACGAGTCGCGCCATTTTCTTATACGCTGTTTGATTAACGATAAAAAGGCTCAACCACACCTTTCACTTTAATCATCATCGGCATCCCTTTACGATCCAAGGTTTTACCCGCTGGCACCGTAATCCAGCCTTCGCTGATGCAGTACTCTTCAACACCTTGGCGTTCTTTGCCATTGAGTAGAATGCCTACGTCATATTGGAAAATCTCGGCAACGTAAAATTTGCTACGTGGATCGACCGAAAGACGATCAGGAAACGCTGGTTTTGCAGTATCAGTCATGCTGGTGCTCGATTCTTAGATGATGAAATAACTCGGAAAGTGGCATTTTACGTTTGAATCACCTAGGAATCAAACACAGACAAAACCACGTCCCTAGCCTGCTTGTGGCATGATAATGCTTTCTGCACCGCAACGCGCGCTCTTTCCTACCCATGTCGCTTGCCATTTTTTTCAAACTTTTCGTACTTATTTTAATCGTCGCGATCGGCTGGTGGGCGGGTCGCACGTCAATGTTACGTGGCCCTGAGCCCGTTCGCGTGATCTCTGCCGTCGCTTTCTATCTGCTAGCACCGGCTTTGCTGTTTCGTGCCACCGCACGCATCGATGCGCAACACATGCCATGGCAAACCCTAACGGCTTTCTTTGTTCCGGTCATGGCTTGGTTGTTATTGAACTATGTCTTGCAAAAACTGATGCAAAAGAAAGCAGTGAATGCTGAACTGAGGGCTGAAGAAGTAGCCAAACCCGCTGTGCGTGCAATGAGCCTAAGTTTTGGCAATAACGTCCAGGTTGGCTTGCCGCTGATCGCTTCTTTATATGGCGATATGGGTCTGTCGATACACGTTGCCATCATCAGCCTGCATGCTTTGCTCTTGATGGGCACTGGCACACTCTTAGTCGAACTTGATATCGCCCGTCAGCATCTCAATCGTGATCAACAGAGTCTGACAAAAACCTTACAGCAAACCGCGCGCAATATCATCATTCACCCTATTATTTTGCCCGTATTATCAGGTTTCGCATTCAACTTACTTGGCCTGACTCTACCGCAACCGCTAGACGAAACTTTGCAATTGATGGGTTCAGGCACTGTACCGTTGTGCCTGCTATTGATAGGACTATCGCTTGCTCATCATGGCATCAAAGGCTCGGTAAAACCTGCTATCTTCATTAGCATAGGTAAGATGTGTTTCATGCCGCTCGCGGTATTTCTCACCGCACGTTATGGCCTACATTTAAGTGGCGTACAACTGGCCGTGGTGACATTGGGTGCAGCGCTCCCTTGCGGTAGCAATACTTTACTATTCGCGCAACGTTACCAAACGCTCGAAGCCGAAACCAGCGCGGCGATTGTGATGTCGACCGTTGGTTTTGCTTTCATGGCGCCGTTTTGGTTGATGATATTAGCTTGATAGCATTTAAGCTGGTGTACGATAGAGAAACTTTTACCCATTTAATTGGTCGAACTCAGACTTTTCGCGGCGATGGCCGCTGCCCACTTTTGGAGTCGCTATGAAGCCCTACCGCTTGTTTGCTTTCCCTATGCTGATGTTGGCACTTTCCGCTCCCGTTTGCACGGCTACCCTAGCAGCACCCGCAGTGGCCGCAAACCAAAGTTTCCACGCCACCCGTCTGCCAGCGAGCTTTTTTGCAGGCAATCGTGCACGTCTGTTGGCAGAATTAAAGAAAATGGGGCCAGGCACCATAGCGATCATTAAATCAATGCCGGAACAGCATCGCAATGGCGACGGCACTCATATGTATCGCCAAGATTCTGACTTTTACTACCTGACAGGCATCGAGGAAGCTGAATCGGTCGCTATCCTCAATGCGGATAGCGATAAGCCGTACACACTGTTAGTCAGAGCACGTGATGCGCGACGCGAACGTTACGACGGTGCTCGCTTGGGTGTTGAAGGTGCAGTGAAGCAGGGCGCCGATCAGGCGGAGTCATTTCCTGCGGCAGAAAAAACCCTGAAAGAGGCCATTAGCAAAGCACAACGCGTGGTATTGATCTCCAACTTCGACGAAGACTTCCGCAAGAAAGCGCTCGATTTCGTTTATCCATTTGGTAGCGATAACAATCACGCCAGTTACAAAAAGATTCTGGTCGATGGACGTAACTTAGTGGCAGAGATGCGTTTGATTAAACAAGCCGCTGAAATCGAGATGCTGCAAAACGCGGTCGATGTCACAGCGGCCGGTCATCTCGCTGCAATGAAGGCGTCTTTAACTGCCAGCAATGAGGGAGAGGTCGCAGCTGCCTTTCAAGGTACAACACGTCGCTTAGGTGCTCGTTTCACTGGCTATGACACGATCGCCGGTGCGGGTGGTAATAGTTGCACCCTGCACTACGTGACGAATGATCATGCAGTTGAAAAGAATGGTGTGATGTTACTCGACGCTGGTGCAGAGGTCGGTTATTACACCGCCGACGTCACTCGCACCTGGCCAGTGTCCGGCAAATTTTCAAAAGAACAGAAAGCCATTTACGAGCTGGTGTTGAAAGCGCAAAACACCGCCATCGATCTGGTCAAAGCAGGTCGTTTGCATCACGAAGGTTTTGACGCGGCGATGCGTGTCATGAGCGATGGCTTGGTCGACCTTGGCATTCTGAAAGGCGACAAAGAGACGCTGTACAAGAGCGGTGCCTATAGCCGCTTCACCATGCACGGCATTAGCCATTGGATAGGGCTTGATGTGCATGACGCGGGTGGATATCAAATGGAGCCGGGCAAACGTGGCGGCCAACGTGTACTACAAGCGGGCATGGCCTTGACCGTCGAGCCTGGCATTTATATTCCTAGCGATGCCAATGATGTCGATGCGAAATGGCGTGGCATAGGCGTGCGGATTGAAGATGTGGTTTTAATCACGCCCGAAGGCAATCGCAATATGAGTGCAAAATTGCCACGCACTGTTGAGGCGATTGAAGCGGCATTGGCAAAGTGATTCGCCGCTAGGAATCCATGGTGTTTCAGTGCTGAACTACCCTTATCCCTAAGCCTTCTCTCGCTTGCGAGAGAAGGGAATCTCTGTATTAAATCTTTTCGCGTAAGCGACGCAAGGTTTGATGAATCTCATCATCCCAATTCAATTTCTGCTGCATTTTCGCCCGCAGGTAGTGCTCCGTGTACAAATCTAAATACGCATCCATGGTTTGCGCGGCATGGGTTTCTCCTGCGAGTTCCAAGCACAGGGCTGCCACTTCCGCAGTGCAGAAGTGGTCGTCTCGACGTGAACGACGCAAACGATAATTGGAAATCTGCTCTGGCTGTAAACTCAAAACAGGAAAGTGTAAAAGGTAAGGGCTTTTCTTGAAAATTTTACGCGCTTCCGACCACGTTGCATCGAGCAAAATGAATAAGGGTCTCTTTGTTTTTGCCTGATCTGCATAACTCTGTACGGGCGCCAAGTCGCTGACGACACGCGCTGGGTCAACAAACTCGCCAGGAAAAACCACGTACGGCTGCCATTGCGGGTCGGCCAATAGCTCTAGCAGAGCAGGGTCAATCTCGGTACGTGTCCAAGCAAATGCGAAGGTGTCTGGAATCACATCGGCAATCAACCAACCCGTGTTACTCGGCTTGAGCGGTTCGGTATCCGACATCAACAAACACACTGCAGCGTGGGACGGTACGATAGGACGCAGCGCGCAGATGCAATAACTCGGCAGCAGCCGACAACCAGCGCAACGCTCACCATGCGGGCCGCCACGGGCCTTGAAGGGGCGTGTGCTGCGTTGTAGGCGCAGACTGCGTAGGCGTGAGACGGCGTGGGGAGGTAAATCAGAATTCATATTCATATCGTTTTTAACAAAAGATCTTTCACATAAGATCTCTGTGTTCGAATCAATCGGCAAACCAAGAAAAAATATCGACAACCTCAACTACAGCATCGAGCGCATCATATGACGCAGACTGCGCGCTCCCCGCCACGACAGTTGGCTTTTCCACGGGAAGATCAGATAGATTTTCCTTCTTGGCAACGCTCACTTGCTCCTTAATTTTCTGTAACTCACCATCGTCTAACCACAAGCCGAGGCACTCAGGACACACATCGATCTCAATGCCACGAAAAAAAAGCGTTTGCATAGTCTTGGCATGACATGGGCTAATCAAGGTCAGTCCATCGCGACGTAACACGCTAAAGGCTTGTTTTTGCTGTAAATGCAGTTGGACTGCAGATGCCGCACGCGCTTCAGGGAAAAGTTCGGCTGGCACATAATGACCGTGACACTGCGCGCAGGAGAAAACATTTCTTCCCGAGATTTCTCTTTGTTGCAGTTCTACGCGATCAATTGGGCATTGCATATTCGTTGTTACTCCACTGTGCATCATCATGCGTAATCGATCTCCGTCGGCCACAACCACTCTCCGCAATAACTCACATTATGAAACGAATTTGCTACAAAAACGTTCAAACAAGGCCATGCCCTCAGGCCACATCCCCAGATCCGCTGCTTCGCCAATATGATCTCGCTCACCAAGAACAACTAACTCAGAACCCCATGCCTCAGCGAAAGCGCGACTGCGCTGTTCGCTCGCGTAAAAGTCATTGGTGCTGGCAATCAGCATCGTAGGGAAGGGCAAACGATGCATAGGCATCGGCTTAAATCCGCTCGTACCCTCTGGAAAGCCCGGTGCATCAACATCACTCGGCGCTACCAAGAAAGCGCCCGCTACCGGACCTGTATGTTGCATAGCCCATCGCGCCGTCAATACGCAGGCCAGAGAATGTGCCACCAAAACCGTCGGCAAGTTGCTTTCACTCAATACGCATTGCAATTGCTCCATCCATCGTTCTGCTTGAGGCCTATTCCATTCCTCTTGCTCGACTCGCTTCCAACTTGGATGAGCCCGCTCCCAATGCGTTTGCCAATGGTTTTCACCAGAACATCCAAGGCCGGGCAAGATCAATATTCGCATGTCATAAATCCTCTCGATTCGATCATTCTCAAACTGTGCTTGCTACGAATTGGATTTCCGTTCAGACCAGTAGGCCACCGCTGCGGTGGCGATGGCCGACAACAATACTGCGAGAAACAGCCCAACTTTAGCGGCGCCTATATTTGCGAACATGAGCGTAATGCCGAGTGCAGCTAAGCCCCAGGCGACGGTGTAATGCAAGAAGATCAAATCTTTGAAATAAGGGACTCGAGAAAAACGCTGCTCTAGGATCAGCATGAAAACAAAAATTAATGCGGCATAACCAGCGATTTCATTGAAGTGTTTTAGCATAGTGCGGATTCGATTGCGAAGAGATATCTGCCGACATTGTATCTGACATCGCCAAACACAATGTCGCTGTGCCAGACAATATCGTACGCCATGCACATATGCGATGAGCGTACGAAATTGAATGGCTTCAACGTTCAGCCGATTTGCATCTTGAGTTTAATCACCGTCATACGACTCAACCGACATCAACTCTTGTGCAGCAATTGTGGCATCGACGCGTTCTACGTCTCTGAGTTTCTTGCCCGCATAGAGGCAAACCAAGATGCTCACGAACCCAAATGACGAAATCGCCAGCTTATGTGCTCCCGATGGATGGAATGCGACAAAATCAATCAAAATCAAGACAAGAATTGCACCGAAGCTTGAAAATATTCCCTGCCACTTTGTTTGGAATTTTTGTAATTCCTCTGCGGTCTGCTTCTGATGGTCCATTAATCTTTCCTATCTACTTAAACTGCTCATTTGCTTATTTTGAGCAATCAAAGTCTGACGCTGAAAAAGTCTTCAAGAAATTGTCGTTATCGACTTGCATTTTCTTGAGCAAATCGAAAGTCATTTGCGACATACGTCCAGTGGCGACATCAAGCTCGCT
>CANHZI010000129.1 GCA_947464955.1 Oxalobacteraceae bacterium | reverse complement strand
TTGAAAAATTTAAATATTTCACGATCACATAACTTCGAATCCTCGACCAACAGATGCTTTGAACCTTCAATTCACGTAGACCAAAATCCGCCCCCCCAAACCAATTTAGCAAAACTTAATGCTCGTAGCTTCAAACAAAATTATGCAAAGTTTGGCCGAGATGCCAATTAGAAGGATGAAAAAAAGCATTACACATTACACTAGACGAGGAATCACTAATAGTACTTGCGAAGATTCCAATCGGAATATGAATAGGAACAAAATATCTTTTTATCAAACAACGAGATGACAAATATAAAATGTTAAAAAAGCAATTTACGTAATCGAACCAACCTCAGAAATACAAATGTTGGTACTTTTGTTGGTACCTAATATTTCATTTTGTAAATTACCATTGAAAATAATAGCGTTTATTGGCACTTTCGATTCCGGCTCTCGCACCAAAAGTATTTAAGCCTCTTGAGAAATCAAGAGGCTTTTTGCTTTCTTAAATAGAGATTATGGGAAGTTACGTAAAGAAACACATATTCTCGCTAGTCCTCGGCTTGGGCTTGAAACTTCCAAGTAGTCACTTGCCCTTGCCGTATGCCGACAAATTCGAGAGTTTGCCTAGGGTGGTAATTCTTTAACACGCGCGTAATATCGTCTGGTTGAAGGACAGCTTCACCATTGATCCTGCTAACCCTATCACCATTTTGCAAGCCCAAAGATGCACTCAGTCCTTGTTGTGTGGCAGAATAAACTTCCAAGCCTTCTCTTGTCGTGTGGAACTCGTGGCTCAACAATTCGACCGATGCTTTAACCGCAATTCTGTCATGCTCAACTTTCGCCTGCTCGAGCGAGGACGGCAACAATTCATAACGGTGCATTTGTTGATGATGAAGAATTTCAACACCCTTAGCGTCGATAGATTTCACGCTTAACTCATGTCCAAGTTGCTGTCCAACCAGCACTCTTTGTTCGATACCATTAAGACTTAGATGCGCGAAGATTTGCGTTTGAAATGGCGAAGTTTGTATACTTTTAATTTCTATTTTTGGAAGACTGATAAGATCGACCTGTGCTTGATAAATTACCTCTTTTCGGCTTGCGCTCGTCGCGCTGCTGAGCTCTTCGTCAGATGACAGCATTACACAAACCAAGGCCAAACCCAAGAGCAATGCGACTCCGCCCCAGCGCCAGTAGGTTCGCCAATCCTTTAGCCATGCTCTCGCCTTCATTTACGTTTTCCATGCACCGCGATCACATTCGCGACATTTGCCGTTCGCGCCCAATATTCTTCACCAGTACCCAAATGAATGGTTTGCGCCAATAGATGGCCGTCCTGCTCTTTATATTCAGATGTCCAATACGGACTGTATGGGATTCTCGGCAGTAAAGTGAAAGGCAGCAAACGTTCACCCGGATAAGAATGCTTAAACATAATAGAACGCAGCTCCAATGCCGTCGGTAAACGCCAATCATTAAAGCCACAAAGACGAGTTCGATTCAAGTGATCGATCAGGTCCTGTGTATCGCATGCTTGATATTTGACCCATGACATTCCGGCTTGGTCGACACCACAACTACCACCATTTTCACTGCCTCGCTCATTGGTCCTCCAACTATAAGTAGAAAACGCAAACTGCGGATTTTCATTCGGTGATTTGACTTCCCAATGTAGGCCAGTTTGCGTATCTTCCACGCACGCCCAAGGTCCGTCGAGGATAGGAATTGCTTTTCCGTCCGCTTGTTTCTTGATGAAACGATCCGCTGCGATCAAAGGTGCCGGCCGCTCTGGCGTGCACGCTGGCAGAATCGCTATGATGCTGATTAAGAAAATGAATATAAGATTCTGGCGTCGCATAGCTATTTCTCTAAGCTTAATTTTAGAGGCCTTAAATGATAAGTATGACGGGTTTGACTGTGATCAAATGTGGCAAACCAAAGATACACACCGTCCTTGATCTCTTTATCGAAATCACTATCAGTCACATAGTTACGCGCCATTTCTAAATGCCAATAGCCATCTCTCCAAACTCCTGCAGCGCGAACATCGGCGCGATCTCCTTCATTCGGATGTATCCACACCACCGAAGGAAGGATGGTACCTAGCGGATAGGAATCCAAACTTTTGGTATAAGGTTGGGTTTCGAACCAATGCAAGCCCATTACTGGTGCATCTTTTGGATTGTGCTCATGGGCTTGAAAGTTTTGCAGCGATTCAGGCTTACGTGGTAATCGATTTGGGCGCACGGTATCGGCGTTAAAGTAAGCCCAGTTTTCTTGAAAACCACCGGCAATGATCGGGTCAGAAGCATATCCCCAAGAATACCGACGTTGTCCTGGCAATGGCTGTAACGCTGATCCAAAATGCGCGTCATCGAGGTTTGCAAAACGCTCATTGCGTACCGACTTCCAATGCCAAACATCGACTAATTCATTGTCAGGCATCAGGTGACCACCTCTCCCCTCACTACGCGCCAGAAATACACTTCGCAAAGCATCCCAAGGACCTTCGCCTATCAGCACGGCAAATTTGTCTTCGTAAAATTGTATCTCGTCAGCTTGCAATAGTCGCTGCTGCTGCACCTTCCAACCTGTGGCAGTCTTTACCAAAGGCAAATGCTGCATGCTTCGAGTAAGGTCAGGCCATTTGGCATGGATGTATAGGCTATACCCGTCATTCATCATCTGGATTTCAACCGGCACCGCCCTATCGTACGGGGCGCCGTAGTATGTTTGTATCGTGATGTTCGACGATCGACGCCATTGCACTTCATCGGCCAAGCCGTCGATTGTAATTTCCCCTGCAACTCTGGGTACTGAAATACGCTGGGATGATTGCCACCAATATAGCACACCGAATATGAACATCAACAACATCAATAATGCACTCGTGGTGATGCTCGTTGCCGCGACTTTTCTGAATGAGAACTGGAAAAATAGCCTGCCAATTCGCTTCCATGCACCGATACGCCATTCCACGATCACATGCCACAGCAAGCAAAGTGAGAAGAATATCGCCGCACTAAAATGAATAATTCTCACCCACCAAGCGAATACGCCAGCTAAGTCTAAGAGCAGCATACAACCAGTCAATATCATGATCAACAGACAGACGTAAATTTGCTGTCGGGAACGAATATGGGCGATAGGCGTACGCACTGGAACGTCTCCCGTTTTCAAGCGACGCTGTCTAAAGAAGTACACATAAAAAATTGATACTCCAAGCCAACCAACCGCCGCAATCTGGTGCCACATACCAACCGCTTGCATACCAGGAAAAAACGGTATGAGTACATACAACCATGGCCTTTGGTCGATTGCCAAATTCAGACCACTCCACAAACTCAGTAACAATATGAGTAAGGCCAGCCAGTGTGCTATGCCGAGAAATATTCGGCCACTAACTTGCACAGGCATCACTTGCCCAAGTTTTATTCCTAGTAACATCTAAGCATTCTTCCTTGCATACTTTCTATGCAAACTAAAAATTCAGCGGTAATTGAGGTTAGTTTGATACTGAGACGTTTTGGATTAGACCTCTTGCGAAATCTGAGGCTACAATCCCTTCTCCCACAAATGGAAGAAGGGAAGCACAGAGCGACCTTCGGACGTACATTTTCAAGTCTATTTAAACAGCCAAACTCGTTAGTCAATTGCGATGAAGATTACGGAAAAGTCGCAACAATGCTTGTTCCGCTCACACTTGCGTACGCGCTCAACAATACATAATGTCTGCCTGCCGCCGGATTTGCCACCGTGATGATTTCAGCATTACTAGAACCATCCGATTTTAGAGTATAAGAACTCGTTGTCGGCGCACTTCCAAACTTGGTATAGATGTCGCCATCGCCACTACCACCAGATAGTTTAATAACTAAGGTATTCTTACCAACCGGCACATCTATCGCGAACAACTTGCTTGCTGACTTAGTCAAATTAATACCTGTCAGGGCGACACCATTAGAAAGTACCGTGGCATCGCTACTTGCCGCTACAGTGACGTTGATATCGTCCGTTGTGCTCAGTGCGGAGTCAGAAACTGTCATGCGCAAAACATAAACACCAGCAGCACCGAAACTCGCGGAACTAGTGAGAGCATTTGCATTTGTGAAAGTAACCGCTCCTGGACCGCTAACTTTGGTCCATGCATAGCTTAAGGCAGTCGTTGGTTTACCGTCATCCGTCGCCGTCGCTAGTAAATTTGCACTGGCTGGTAAAGTAATGGATTGATCGACCCCTGCATTGACGACGGGCGCTTGATTGCTTGTCGAGCCAACCTTAATAGTTCTACCTGCAGCGTCGCGCGCCAACACATAGGCATCAGCGCCAGCGATTTTTCGAATAGGCAAAGAAGCAGGCAAAATATTAGCATCAGCTTCACGTGCCGTACGAGTCACGGCTGTAGCTGACGCCTCACCTTCAAACATAACGGAACGCACATGCACTTGATCGCCGACAAATTGCAGGACGTTAAAGTTATACCCCATGTACAAATCCACTAACCAAGATGCTGGTCGATCTGCTGCGCGCAACGGTGCACCCCAAGCCCCTTCGCCCAGATATACCGTGCCCCCTGCAACTTCCACATAATTGCTAGTTCCCGAAGGCTTCACTGGCGCAGTTAGTTTAAGCAAATGTGAATCAGATTCGAATACGATATTCATTTTCAAATCATAAAAATCAGAGCCCCAAGAAAACATTTGTGCATTGACAGTTGACTTCGCACTGGTGCGTGGCAATGCTGGCACATGGTACGCCCCCATACGCCATTGTGCTTGTGCTCCTGCTGCCGCCAAATCCGCTTTCATCCAATCAGTTTGCGCTGTATGTTCAGCGGCACTTGTACGCAGCTGCGAATTCAGATTGTAGATTCGCAGTTGATTGCCATTAATGTTGAATGCACCATAGGTGTCGCGATTACTACAACTGCCATTGCGATCCATGTCAGCACCGAACACCTTGCAAACAAATTGTTTGTCGTTGTCTTCGTGATTCCCAACATTTACGATCAGACCTGGTATGTATTTGTAGCTTATGCCATTGATGGTGTCGGTAGAATAGCTAAGTTCCCAATCACTCAACCACTCCAACATTTGTGCAGCGGTATTTGAGTCGGTCAAATCACCACCAAAGTCGACGAACGCTGGGCGAATTTTTGCCACCATGCGATTTGCCTGCTGACGAACACTGCGGTTCGTACGCGAATCACCGCCAGCAATAAAAGTCATATTTTGTGGGCTACTGCCCGCCGTCTTAAACCAATAGCGCTGTCCACATCCTGAGCTATCACATGCTTGCATATAGTACGCGGTGTTAGGTGTTAGCTGCACCAATTGCACAAACTGGCTAGTAATCATCGGCGAACCAAAAGTTCCGACCCGTGTCACGTTCGCGGTTTGCCAACTCACTTCATCGGTACTCGTACCGTATTTCAAATACGCGCCACTAGCACTCGCAGCAAACGCAACCGTGATGTTCTTATCCGGATTATCGTTCCATGTGATGCGCACATTCTGCGTGGCAGCATTTGATGTATTCATCATCATGACTAAAGCAAATGCGCTTAGCCCCCCTAATCCTCTATTACCATTCAACATTGTTTTCACCTTGGTCGTTAGTTGTACTCAGATTTATGTTCACAAAGTCTGGCGACTACAGCGAATACCATTCGCTCCGGCACCCTCTTATCTCCACCACTCTTGATTGAAGAAACACCCCTCACCTCGTACCAACAAACAGGTGAATTGCAACTAAATGATAATAATTTAAAATGACAGTTTAATTACAATTTTATTACAAGCATGATGCCCTAAAATATTCGGTCACTTTCTTCCACACTCCTGAATATACATACTGAAATTGAGCCGATTCGACACAGACTTTAGATTTAAGAAAAAAAACTTCTTAGAAAACAAAAGGTTATTTTCTTTTCCGATGTAAGATCTTCGCGCAATACGTACATATCTACTGACAATAGATTGTCATTCCCAATGTTTTGATGGATACTATTGCCCTAAAGGAAGTTCTATAAGTGAAGGGTTTTTCATTCCTCTATTTTTTTGTTTCTCACTCTAAGAGTTATTCAAATCAATTCGCATCTCACCAAGCTTTGGGCCTCATTTGCATTTTCGAGTTTCCGTAGTACGAATTTGTTTTAGTTTGTCGTTGATTTTTACAGGACCTGTGAATCACTATGGCTAATCCCTTCTTAAGTTCTAACGCGGCACCGATTTCTTTTACCGATCGTAAAATTCTCGTTCTTGATGACATGCCAGATATGCGCACGACCATGCGCAATCAAATGCAAGCACTGGGAATCACTAATGTCAGCCTCGCTTCGAACGTAAAAGAAGCACTCAACTATTTAGCTCAGCGTA
The DNA here is from genome assembly GCA_947464955.1 of Oxalobacteraceae bacterium. Lineage (GTDB taxonomy): Bacteria > Pseudomonadota > Gammaproteobacteria > Burkholderiales > Burkholderiaceae_D > Undibacterium. Next base: position 6,899 of record CANHZI010000129.1, on the reverse strand, counting down.
CTTATGATGTGATTTTGTGCGATTACTATCTCGGTGGTTCAACCGATGGCCAGCAGTTTCTCGAGTATCTGCGAACCACCAACAAAATTAGCCGCGCTACCTTGTTCATCATGATCACGGCGGAAACAGGCTTCAATAGCGTGATTACTGCCGCTGAATGTCTGCCCGATGACTACTTGCTTAAGCCCTTCACTGGCGAGACCCTGAAGATACGTTTAGAACGCCTGTTGGAGCGTAAGGCGCGCCTCGCGAATATCGATCGTTTGCAAGATAAGGGAGATTGGCCCGCTATCATCAAAGCGTGCGATGACATCATTGCCAGTCGAGACAAATACATGGTCGATGCCATGCGGATCAAGGGCAATGCTTTACTTACTTTGGATAAGATCGACGCGGCGATTAGCTTCTACCAAGATGCCATCAAAATGCGCGATATGCCGTGGGCGAAACTTGGTTTGGCTCGTGCACTGAAAAGTAAGGGGCAAGGGCAACAAGCAGGACAATTATTGGAAGGCATTATTCAAGATAATCCCAAGCTTCTCGCCGCCTATGACTTGCTCGGCAAAATCCATACTGAATCTGGTGATAGCGAGAAAGCCTTGAGCGTACTCGATAATGCTTGCAAGATCGCACCGCATTCCCTGGCCCGCCAACGTTCCATCGCCAACCTCGCAGAAGAAACGGGTGACTATGCACGCGTTGATAAGGCGCTCAGCGTGGTCGTCAAACAAACCAAAAATTCGCCGCTAAGGGATGCCAACGATTTTGTGAAATTGACCAATGCCTTAACAGAAACAGGTGAGCTTGAACGTGCGGTTGGCATCATCAAAGAAGCGAAAGAAAGTTTTAAAGAAGGCCCCGAAGTCAAACTCTTAGCCGCGGTTGAAGCTGTCACCCAACAGAAAGCGGGAAACAAAGACGCTGCACAAAAAGCCTTGATGCTTGCTTTGGAGCCTGATGAAAGCAATCTATCGGAGTCCACACGCTTAGCGATCGCCAACGCTTGCCTTGCCAATGGTCGCAAAGAAGAGGCGATGGAAATGCTCAAGTCAGTGGTGCAAAACAACCCAGACTCCAGCAAATTGCAAAGCCAAATTGCGCATATTTTCAAAGATCATGGCGGTGCCGATGTCGCAAAACAATTGATTGATCGTTCAGTCAAAGAAGTCATCAATTTGAACAACGATGCCGTTCAAAAGGCCAAATCTGGTGCCTATGCCGAGGCCTCAAAAATGCTCACCGAGGCAGCATTACGCTTACCGAATAACTTGCAGATCGTTTCGAATGCATCGTTATCGATCTTGATGGACGTTTTCATGAATGGATATGACAGCGCCAAGGCGATACAAGCCAAACAATTTCAAGAAGCAGTGACAGCTCAAAATAGTCAGTATCCAAAGCTTGCGGAAATCATGGCGTTTCAAGTCAAGATCCAACAAAAATACAAGCAAGAGATCGCAAACTAATCATGGCGACCTTAACATGCCTACTCAACCATGACGACCTCAACTGACTTTCTCATTCATGCAAAATACCGACGATAAGCAGGACCTGTTTGCGACTATTGCCGCGCTCACGATTCATGATGTCAAAAATAATTTAACTCAGCTCGCGAACGATGCAGAAGCACGCGGTGATTTAGCGAGCATGAAAGTGGCATTACACGCATCGGAGACCTTAACAGGCTTACTGTGTTTCTATCGTTCTGAGACGCATCATTTGGACTTGCAAATTGACAGTCATGACCCGGTAGAAATGCTGGAAGACCTTGTTGGCAATGTACCCCGAAGCTTACGCGAACAATCCACACTGCAAATTAAACTACAGACCAATGATGCGCCAGGCATCGCCTTCTACGATAAAACTTTAATTCAAATGGTACTTAGTAATGCTCTACAAAATGCCTTACGCTTCGCGAGCAGTCAGATTGAATTGGGTGTTCGCTTGACCTCAAACAAGATCGAGTTCTACATCAAAGATGATGGCGCCGGCTATCCGCAATCCGTACTGGACGACAAAGACGTCAACAGCCCCGTCAGTCGCGCTGGAACAGGTCTTGGCCTACGTCTTGCCCAACGTGTCGTGGGCATGCATGAGAATGCTGGGCAACGTGGGGAAATTGTTCTATCCAATCAAAACGGCGCCCTGTTCCAACTATTTTTACCGTGAACTATGCACTACTCCCTCGCAACGATGATCGCACTTACGAAGTTGGCGCTAAGCGCGAGACAATTTCGCTCAGGGCATAGGCGGCACCACTAGGAATCGAAATATCACTGACACCTGCGACTTGCGGCTCGCCCGGATTAATCCGTATGAGCACCCCATTCTGCGAAGCAGAAAGCGAGGCACCAAAACGTCTGGCACTTGGTATCGCAGTCCCGGCTCCGACTTCAATCACCACCAAGCGGTCGCAGCGGCCAGCCCATGTCAATAAATATTCCTGTGACTGCGCATAGCGATCACCTTCAAAATCCCAATCACCAAACATCAAAATATTTGGACGTGCCAGACCTCCGCACACAGGACATGTCGGAAGCGCTGAAACCAATTGGCAAGCACGCTCATCCACTTCAGGAAAAAAATCTTTTGCTGGCCACGCACTCTGTCCGCATTGATTCATACATTGGAGGTAATGAATAGAACCATGGCATTCCGTCACCTGTGCCGCGGAAAAACCGGCCTTCTGGAATTGGCCATCAACATTGCTGGTGAAGTGTCTTAGGCCAAGAGGCATTTGCTGCGACAAGCTCAGCAAACTGTGAAACCCAACATGGGGTTCGGTGGCTCGATACAGATTCAATCGATGACCATAAAATCCCCAGGCAAGACGTGGATGCCGCCGGAACGCTTGCGGATTTGCGATCTCAACGAAGGAAATGCCAAGCTCACCTAAAGCTGGGTAGGCACGCCAAAAACCGTTCTCACCACGAAAATCGGGCAGGCCGGAATCAATACCGATGCCCGCCCCCGAAGTCAGCAAAATAGCGTCTGCATCTCGTATCAGTTCTACCGCGGCCTCGATGCCGAACTCAATTTGATCGTCGTTTTCACTCATCAGTCTACAGATTGTGTTTGCATTATGAATTGGTAGAGCACATTAAGCGCATCGGGAGACTAAGTCCTATCAACATTTACGATCCGACTCAAAGTTAGCCAGACCCTAGTCGGCAAAATCCAATAACATCCAAACTGGGCAGGCGTTATGCCCCGTATTACCTAGGGCGTGATCAATATAACGAAAGCCCATTTTTTGATAGAGCCCCTGTGCTGCCAGCATATTCGGTAAGGTTTCGAGATAACACTGTGTATATTGCATTCGACGTGCATGATCGATACAGGTTTCAACGAGCTTTCGCCCTATTCCTAAACCTCGGCACTCTGGTAGCAAATACATCTTTTGTAGTTCGCACAGCTGATCGCCTTCTCCAGGCAATGGTCCGAAGCCACAACCTGCAATGATCTTACCTTCGAGTTCCGCGACAAAATAAGCGGCACGCTCTTGCTGCGCATAATGTTCAGCCATGCTGTCCAAAGATGGATCAGCGTAGGCCGAGCCAACGCGTGGCGCATCCATTTCGATCAAAACACTGCGAATGACATGGGCGATATGCCGATTATCTTCGTTTCGGATTTCACGAATCTGCACCTGTTCACTCATTGCATTCTTCTGATTTGCGGCACTCACTCGCATCCTAAAACCATCCTAAATGAAACTGAAAATCGCGAAAAAGAAAAAAGGTGAAGATAACACTACCCTCACCTTTTCAATTCCTTCGTTCAACTTAATTATTGCACAGGCACGTAATTCACGGGCACCCAAACATAACCTTTACCTTCAGCACGGATATAGCCCAAACCTGGAAAAGACAAATGCGTCGCACCGATCATATAACCCTCTTTAGCTGCTTCGGCATAGGCTTTTTTGCGCTGCGCCTTTGCCGCTTTGCTGTCGCTATCGAAACCGATGGTCACGTCTGGATTCTCAAATTGCACTGCAGCGACGTGCATGAGGTCGCCCCACAAAATCAATTTTTGACCTTTACTTTCCGCCATGTAAATGCTGTGACCTGGGGTATGTCCGCGTGCAGCAATCGCTTTGACTCCTGGGACCAGCTCTGTGTCGCCATCAAAGGTTTTGAATTTGCCGGCTTTTACATAAGGGTTTAGAGAAGCCATCGCCCCCTGGAAACCGCCTTTGCCTTCGGCTGGAGCTTTATCCAAATTGGCTTGGCTCAACCAAAAATCCGCGTCATGTTTATCGGCACGCACAATCGCATTCGGGAACGCCAATTGATCGCCATTCATCAAGCCACCAACGTGATCACCATGCATGTGCGTGATATAGACCTCATCCACTTGATCTGGCGTGTAACCCGCCGCCTTCAAACTATTGGCGAGACGGCCCAAGGTTGGGCCGAACAAACCCGCTGCACCGGTATCAATTAACACCAGCTTGCTACCGGTATTAATTAAATAACCATTCACCGAGGTTTGCAAAGGTGTTGATAGATGATTCTTAGCCAAGGACTTCATGGTTTTTTCCGGTGTGGTATTGGTCAACAATTTGTCGACCGGAAGAGCCACCGTACCATCAGACAAAGCAGTCACTTCAAAATCACCAAGCATCACACGATAGTAACCAGGTGCCGCCGCTTTCACTAGGGGTGCGCCGGCATAGGCTGGCGTAGCGCCAATCGATGTCAATACACCAATAGCCAAGGCCAATGCTGTAGCGCGTGGCGCCGCTTTCTTCATCGATACCAAGGTAGTACGAATACGAGATTTCATCACTGACGGTCTCCAAAAGTGAAATGAAAATAAGGTAAAACATGGGCGACATAGCCTATGCTTATTATGACGATATTTCTCTTTTTCTGCTGAACGCTGTCGAAAATACACATGTGCACAACAATTTTCTTTCTTCAAAAATAAGCAGAATGTCATTTCAATCGCATGCAAAATAGTCGATAGTAGAGATAGTCAATTCCCACCCTCCGCCCTTAAGAGCACAGTATGGCAATTAATAGCCTCAATACGAATAGTTTGTTCAGCCTAGATACCAAAACGCCTAGCGCCGCCAACAGCAAGGCGCTCGATAGTCTGTATGGTGTGAATACGACTTCTGCCTCTACTACCGCAATAACTTCCGCCGCAAATGGATCAGGTAATAATTTATCGAGCGCAGTCCAACAAGCTCTGGTGCAACTGAACGCGGGCAAAGACATCTCTGCCTTTTTTAATTCAGATGATGCGGCTGAATCGAGCAATAGTTTTAGCAATAACTTGCTGGCCAATCTGCCAGGCATCAATAGCAATCAACAAGCAGCGACAGCGCCGGTCAAGTTAGACCCCAATAGCAGCAGCATACAGTTACAAAGTGCGATACAAAAACTGATTACGCAACTCGATAACGGCAACAGCAGCAGTGAGGCGGCGGGATTAGGCAGTTTGCAAACGGCCTTCAATTCATTAGTGAGTAAAAGTGGTGGAGACCCCAGTGCGCAAAATCTGCAGTCTTTTTTAAAACTGGTTGCCGTGAATATTCAAGGCAGCACCTCGATTGGTAGCATCTTTAGTACCAGCGCCTGAGCGGCTACAGACAAAAAACGAGTTCACTTTCGGGTTCGGTTTAAAGCCACCAAAAGTGAACTGGTTTTCATTGAGAAAAAGTATTTCACTCAGCGTCAATTGCCAAACAAATTCTTGAGAAGCTCTGTCGCCTTGTTTTTCTTCTCTTCTTTCGGTTTTTGTTTAGGTCCCATGTCACCCATGCCACCCAACATCGACGTGAATGTGGCTTTGTTTCTTAGCTTCAGTTGCCAATCAGGTTCCCAAGCAATTTTTGGATCCGTAGGGCGAGGCGGATAAGCAAAGTAAGACTCTGAACCATAGGCTATCATGCGCAGCATTCCCGTCCCTTGTTCACCGAAAATACCTTTCGGCACCTCGCACTTCGTTGCGCTTGCTGGCAAGATGACCTTCTCATTAATCCAATTGTCGATATCCTTGTTGGATTGATAGTCCATCAAACCGAATCCAAAATCAGGCAGTTCGCTTGAGGTCCAGACCACCATTTCACCGCTATCATTGTCACCACCACGCTCACGGCCTGACATGCCCCCCATCACCGCAATAAAGTAGCCCCGTGCTTGACTCAAGCTCTTCCACTCAAGGCTGACACCACCATCTTTTTTTGTTTGAACCAATTCAATCGCTGGCATCAGGTCTTGCGCCGCGGCCAAGTCTAATTTGAAGGATTCCGGGATGCCGTTACCTACAAAGCTGTGGGTCCCAACCAAGGAAGCATTTTCTGGTACTTTTCTATCATCGATCTTATTCGGCCAAGCAGGATGCCCTAGTTGTGAGCGTGCACCCTTCGTTGTTTTGCCTCGCATCACGAAGAACTTGGCGTAATCCTCGATGGAAGCCGTGGCGACATCGAGCGTCCGTGGCTGGCCTGGCCGCACCGTTTCACCACAGCCCCAATAAATCGAGATTTTGCCTTTTGGCTTTTCATAGCTGGGTTCCTGCGGACTTTCATCAACCACGACGGGTGGTGTCGGGGCTGCTTTTTCTGGTATTGGGGCATTGAGTTGCAAACTATCGCCTAACAACATGGCAGACGGCAACAACTGCTTTGCTTCACTCAAGCCTGGGTTCTTTGAAGTATGCACAGAGATATCCAAGAACTTCCCCATGCCAAATCCCATATTGTGGGTACTTCCGAAAATATTACCCCTATCGTTTGGTGTCGTCGCCCCCTTCGCCATGCCTTTCAAAGCACCAAATAAGCCGCCACCTGATTGCGAGCCTTGCATCGCTGCCCCCATCATATTCATGCCCGGCATATCACTGGTACTGGTCGCAGCATCGATATAAGCGTATGCAATCGGTGG
>CANHZI010000128.1 GCA_947464955.1 Oxalobacteraceae bacterium | reverse complement strand
TTGCGAACGACATCATCCTGACCTTCAGTGAGCCCGTTCAGCGCGGTACAGGTAACATCCTACTCAAAGATTCTGCAGGTAACTTGGTCGCTACCTATGACGTCGCAACAAGTTCCAACATCACTCTGAGTGGATCTACCTTAACGATCAACCCTACCAATGATCTCAATTACAGCACTGGTTACAAAGTAGAAGTCGCGGCTGGCAGCATTAAAGATTTGGCTGGGAATAACTTCGCAGGGAACTTAAATTACAATTTCACAACATTAAAAGCACCATCTCTAACCTTGAGTGGGACACTAGCCAGCGACACACTAATAGGTGGGGCTGGGGACGATACGCTATTTGGTGATACAGGTGATGATGCGCTTACGGGTGGCTTTGGCAATGACTTCATTGACGGCGGAAAAGGTCGCGATGTTGCAAACTATGCCGAAACAATAAGCAACTATACGATAAAGCGAGCAGGTGATTTCTACATCGTCGATTCAAAATCGAAGGTTGATGGGAACGATACATTAACCAATATCGAGAATCTTAAGTTTCGAGATATGACCGTAAATTTAACGATACACGAAACTGCAAAATCAATTCCACAAGCCGACGTGCAAAAGATCATGGAACTTTACGTTGCCTTCTTCAATCGAGTCCCAGATGCAGATGGACTAGAATATTGGATTAGTGAAATGAAGGGTGGGAAAACTATAAATCAAATCGCCGACACTTTTTATAGTGCAGGAGTCCAGTTTTCTGAGGTAACTGGATATACAGCGACAATGAGCAATGCTGATTTCATAAATGTTATTTATAAAAATGTGCTGGGGCGAGTTGACGGAGCTGACTCAGGTGGGTTGACCTATTGGAGCGAAAAACTCAGCACCGGGAGTGCGACAAGGGGAACCTTGGTCTCCACGATCATATATGCAGCGCATGGATTTAAAGGTGATACTACCTGGGGTTGGGTTGCCGATTTATTAGATAACAAAATTGAGGTAGCAAAGTCATTTGCTCAGGACTTGGCATTGAACTACCTAACTCCAAATGACTCGATCACGAAGGGCATGGCGATCGCAGCGGCTATCACACCGATCGACAAGACTGCAGCATTAACTCTTATAGGAGTATCGCCAAACGATATTCAGCTCGGTTAGCTCCACATTACTAGTTTTCTGAGCTAAAACAGCGCCAGAAGAATAATCGAGGACAGCCTATGAAAAATATTCTTTAAGGACGACTTTTTTACCACAATTTCTAATATTTTTTTGTCTGACCATGTTCATCAAAAGCGAGCTCTATCATGATTTTCTCTGCATGAACCTGCTAGGTAATTGTCGGAGAAAAATGATGGCAATGATTTTTTTTGTTGGTATTTTTGTTGGTACAAATAGAAAATTAGCTTAGAAATGTTAAGGTTTGCTATGGTTTTAACAAACTATTCAAGTCCACCTATCCCACCAGAACACAAAGCCCTGTTAGTAATAACAGGGCTTTTTTGTTTTGTGCGATTTTCCCTCGCTCATTCTTGAGTAATTAAACGCAAGCGGGTATTTTTGAGAGCGTCGTTCGCAGCGAGAATTGATTGCATACTTAAGACTAATTTGTCACCCACAAATTCCTTGCCTTTGCTATCCAACAGCACTCGCCAGTCTTGGCAACTTGCTCGCGCAATTGCTTTTCCGGTAGACAAGTCAATCGGCACTTGGAAGTGAGCTGAGCTCAATATCTCTTTCAAATTCTCAAACAAATTGATCGGCATCTCGAAATCGGCGAGGAATTTTTCACTTGGCGTAAATCGATCGCGCAGCGTCAACGCCGTCATATAAATGGATGTTGGTTGAAATTGTACCCGCCCATCGCTAAACACTAACAGCACCGGCGAGTGGGCAGCGTATTCGGGCAATATGATGTTAGGGAAGGCATGCGCCTTCCAATAACGTTGCGTCAATCGAGCAAAATGGTGATGATTTTGAATCGGCGACAGTTGTGAATTCTCAAATGGCAGAATCTCGACTTTAGGTTTCGCGGGATTAACTGTGTCATTTGAAACATCGACATAGTAGTCTCCAATGAGAAAAGCATTCTGAAAATACTCGCCCCGCAGATCACCCCAAATTTGTCGAATACCGCCACCGGCACGCAAGAACTTAAGCAGCGCAGCCCTGCCGTCCGCGGCAGCACCTCGCAAATACATGTTTTGCATTTTCATGAAGCGCTTTTCCATCGCTTGGGTGATTTCTAAACATTGGCCAAGCGGGTATCTCTTCCCATTCTTTTCTGGCCTCAGCGCCTGAAGCTCAACATCGATTTCTGCCCGAACAGCAAGTAGAAAAATCTCAATCGATTTTAGTGCTGGTCGCAGGATGAGAGCACTTAATTTCTTGACTTTTTGATTATCCAAGAGCCTCGGCTCGTAAGGTAATAGCGGCTGCTCAATATCAGATTTCATACAAATAAAAATTCTGTTTACTTCAATAACCATTAACTAAAAATTCGACTTTAAACAATGTCGACGATGAGGAAGAACGCAACATCGTTGAATCGATAATCGCTAAACGACACGACAGGTATCAATGGGCAGCACTTGTCAGTAACATTGTTCAAATCCTACAATCACTGCTTATTATTGTTTTCTTGACGTCGCACTCAATTCCATTTGATCTCCATCACATCAACCACAATTATGCGAACTCGCTTTACGCTTATCTTAGCAGCATCTCTAACTTTGGTTCTCTCTGGCTGCCAAACCGTGCAAGACCAGCGCATGCCCCTTTCTCCTAGTTTCGCCGCTAACGCAGAAGTCATTTCGATCAAAAAACCGGTGATGCAATTCAAAGATAAACATTTCGAACAGCTTGCCGCTGATTTCGACATTCACTCGATGAATATTTCGCGTGGACGCACTGAACGCAGCAAACAATTTTTCTCTAGCAGTGGCAGCAAAGGAATTACGCTTCAGACATCAGACCGTTTCTCTCGCTTTATCTGGGATCAATTGCTTGGACTGCAGGCGGCCAACAAAATTCAATATGAGCTCGCAGCAGAACGAGAGTATCGTTTTCAGGTTTCAACTCGAAATCCGCTTACCGATGCCAATCAAATTCCCATCGAGGCTCAATGCCAAATTTTCTACTTCGACCGAGTGCAACGCATCGAACGTGAAGTCGTAGACAAAAAAGGTAAGACCTCGACTTCCACAGAGACGCAAAATGAGCGGGTACAGAGTTTTCTACGATGCGAGTTAGTCCAAGGCGCAAAGAGTTGGATATTGACACTCGATATGGAAGGCAATCAACCACCGTTGGTTCATCTCGGTCGTCCAATTTCTGAAGATGCAGACGATTTCTACCAAATCGACACTGAACGTGGAAATCAGTATCTCGTCAATGGCCAATGGCGCGAATCGCCATTTCAATTTAAAACCATTTCTGGACTTCACATCTTCAAAAAGGAAACGCAAGTTGGTGCGATGTCATTTGAAGGTCAAATGCCAAAAGTTTGGTTGAATCGTTCGAACAATGCTGAGACTAGAAAGGTGCTGTTCACAGCGTCCTACGCGTTAATGATGTATGACTGGCTGGACAAAGACTGGCGTGATCAATAGGAAGTACTAGACCAGAACAAAGATAATATTTTTGATCGTCGATGATTAATTCAAGAAGTGTAGAGAGGCTATCTTAGCCATCAACCAATTCCAGTTTTGCTGATTGCCGCACTACACTCGGCAGTGCTTGGCAGACTTGGTGTGCTCGTGTAAAGCTAGAAACGCTACGAGCAGTCACATGAATTGAAGAGTGCCTCGAGGACCATTGTGGTCGACTCTAATTTGTTCCACGCCAACTTTACTTCGTTTGCGAGAAAACGTTCGCGCTTGTATCCTTGCAGAATCGGCACTCAAATTCTGCTGTCGCTATTGCATCAAATTTATCGATGTCGATGTTCAAAACGCTGACTTACTACAACTACGATTACTTCTGTTTTTTGCCCACACTGGGCGCATTTTTTATTGGCTCAATATCGTGCTCAATCGCGTCTTTAGTTACTCAGCAGCCATTTGCAATTTTTGTGCTGGAGTCAAACGTTTAGCGTGAATCTCGACAACTTGCACAGCAGATTGAGACATCTCAGCATCGTAAGCTTGTTTCTCTGCATCGCTCATGCGATTTGCTTTGACTGTCACTGTTTGCACAGGTGTCGCTGTAGCGCTCACTTCAGTTGTCGCTGTCACACCAACGATGCCAACGAAGAGTAAAGAGCTCAAGCAAGCAGAAGCTGCTGAAACGATGGCGGTAGCGGTAATTGTTTTCATGATGTTCTCCTAAATTTAAACATTAAAGGGTTTGGTATTTCGCTTTGTTTCTGTATCGAATTCGTGTTTCGATGGCTGTACTGTATATAAGCCCGAAGTCAAGTTCTAGGCACATGCGACGAACTGTCGAAAGTCTGGAACAAACCACCAAAAAAGCGCCCTAAAAGGATGGCTAACGGAGACAGGAGGAGGAATATCCGAGGAAAACGGTACTCATCGGCAAGAAAAGATGCGTTTACAGCATCGAATTTATTCTTGCGGCAGGGCAAAACGATAACCAACACCATAAACTGATTGCAGACGCGGCGATAAATCGCTGACGGCATCAATTTTCTTACGCAGGTTTTTGATATGGGCGTCGATAGTACGGTCGCTGCTATCGCGATTGTCATCACTGGCGACGTCGAGTAGCTGTTGACGACTATATACACGGCCTGGGTGTAGCAACAGCTCCGCTAAGATACGATATTCAACAGGGGTTAGACTGAGGGCCTTGCCTTTCAGGCTGATGCTCATATTGATCTGATTCACGACATAAGGCCAGACTTCAGATACTTCATTATTATTCGCGAACTGACTGCGTCGTAGTTGTGCTTTTACTCGTGCTACAACTTCCCTTGGACTAAATGGCTTGCATACATAATCATCGGCACCAGCATCCAAGCCATCCAATCGATCGTCTTCCGCAACCATGGCGGTCAACATAATGACAGGAACTGCACTGAATTCTCGTAGGCGTTGACACAAACTTACACCATCAAGCCCAGGCAACATGCGATCAAGTAACACCACATCGAAGTTCTGCGTACGCAAGGCATCAAATGCCTGTAAGCCGTCTATAAAATGTGTCGTGTGATACGAATTCGCTTGCAGGTAATCAATCAATACCCGCGCAATTTTGATATCGTCTTCGATCACACAAATTCTCGCACCGTTCATGCGCTCCCTCCCTTGCTGTCCATTGGCGTTTTGCGACGCAAATCATCAACAGGTAAAAGGATCTCGACCTTAACACCGCCGAGCGCAGATGGCGAGGCTGAAATTTCACCACGATGTGCTTGCACTAACAAGCGACATATCGACAGCCCAAGACCACTGCCACCTTTGGCTCTGGAACGGGCTTGATCTTCTCGATGCAAGCGCTCAAACAATTGCTCATAGCCACCGTCTTGCAAACCCGGGGCGCTGTCTTCTATCGTGAGTCGGATCAAGCCAGGTGCGTTTTGTACGCGTATGAGGACTTTGCCGCCTGCATCGGTATAGCGCAGACTGTTTTCTAATAGGTTTTCAATCACTTGTGTGAGACGCCCGGCATCCGCAGACATCAGCAAAGGCGCGGAAGGCATATCAAGATTCAACACCAAGCCCATCTCCAACATACGTGCTTCGAACCGCGCTGCGATCTTACGTAACAACTCAAGCACATCGACTGTCTCAAACTGAAAACGCAAATCGCCACTGTCAGCCAAGGCCAATTGATGCAAGTCTTCCACTAACTTGTTGAGATGTTGAATTTCCGCTTCCAGCGATTGCATGGATTCCAAATTGAGTGGTCGCACACCATCAATTACCGCCTCGACTTCCGCTCGCATCACGGTTAAAGGTGTCCGCAGTTCATGCGACAAGTCCGCCATAATCTTGCGCCGCTTCTTTTCGTTTGACTCTAATGCACTTGCCATACGATTGATATAAGCAGCCAAGCCACCAAGTTCATCTTGACTCTTGATATCGGCACGAGCATCGAGGCGGCCTTGTGCAATTTGCTGCGTGACTTTCCGCAAGCCCGCAATCGGCTTCACTAAATGTTGTCCTAACCACAGGCTCACAAGGGTCGCCACTGCTAATACGCTGAGCGCGAAAAACAAGATATGTTTGATCTGGCTGCGAACAAAGTCGAGCGTGGTTTTTTCTAGATTAAACTCGGGGATAGGGGCGACGACTGTTCCCACCCGTTGGCCATCGACTTCGATCGGTGCTTGCAAGCTCGGTGTGCCATTTCGCAAAGGGCCGAATATGGGCTCGCCATTCGCATCGATCAAACTCAGACGCGGCCCAATTTCCATTCCTGGTGGGCCAGCAGGCCCCAAGCCACCTCTTCCACCTGGGCCTTCGCGCAAGGGCGGTCGCCCTCTCTCTGGCGGCGGACGCCCTGTTCTCTCTTCCTCATCATCGTTATTCGGCTCACCTCGTTCTAAGGCGCGATTCAAGATAGGGCGCACGACACGAGGGTTGTGCCGCAGGTCAGCGAAACTTTGATGCGCGCGATAGTAGCCACCAAATGCAGTTGCTACTTTTATCAACTCCTGCTGCTGCTTCTCTTTGAGATAATCATTAAAACCCGATTGCAAACTTCGTGCGCTCAACCACGCCAATCCACTGACACTCACCAACAGGATGAGAATCACAGAGAGTGAGATTTTCTTGGCAATAGTGAGTGAAAACACGATCTATCTTTCGCTTTTTTATCCATCGGCATCAAAACTATTCGATTGTGATCAGCAATTATGAAGGAATCATGAAGACGGAAAAGCCTGAGGCGATTTCCATCTGCAAAGCCTAGTTTATTGAATTTGGCCCGTCCTTCATTTTTCCTTCACAATCTTTTTCTAGCATGTTCTCAAGCGCAAATCCGACGATGTCATCACAGACGAAGTCGACTAACCAGGAGAGTAACATGCCAATATTTACATCTTTTCAATCGTCACTACCCAAATTGAGCAGCATGCCTGCCCTCTTGTTACTTTGCAGTGCAGCCTTCAACCTGCAGGCCTACGCCCAAGCACCACGTGGCCCACAAGTGCCGCCACAACCCAATATTCCAGTTCCAACGACACCAACACCGACCACTCAAAATCCCGTCCCGCAAGTGCCGGTTGCACAAACCCGTCTGGAAACTCTGGGCCAATTGATTTTCACTGACCGCAATCTCTCGGTACCAGCGGGCACGGCTTGCGTCAGTTGTCATACGGCAGGTACAGGCTTCGCCAGCAATCACGGTTCACGTAGTGGCGTCGCTCAAGGCAGTATCGCAGGAGTGTTGGGCTTGCGCAATGCAATGAGCAATGCCTACAACAGCTTTATTCCTGCCTTCTCATTTCAAAACCGCCCTCAAGGCGTGGTCGCAGTTGGTGGCCATTTTTGGGACGGCCGTGCCGATACCCTTGCCTTGCAAGCACTCGGCCCATTCTTAGCCGCCGCCGAAATGAATAATCCCAATGCTGAATCGGTGGTACAAAAAGTCGCTGCAGCGCCCTATGCTGCCTTAATGCGCGCAGAATTTGGCAATGATATTTTCAACAACCCCACTTTAGCTTTTCAAAAGCTGGGAGTCGCCATCGCCGCCTACGAGAGTAATTCGGGATTTCAATCATTCACCTCCAAGTATGATGCCTTCGTTCAAGGTAAAGCGACACTCGCAGCCAATGAGTTGCGTGGCATGAATCTCTTTAGAGACACGCGCCGTGCCAATTGTGTTTCTTGCCATGCGATGAATCCCAATTCAAAAGATCCACGGGATAATTTGTTTTCGCAATTTACTTACTTCGCTCTTGGTGTGCCGCGCAACCCTGCGATTCCCCAAAACGCCAATCCAAGTTTTTTTGATCTCGGCATATGCGGCCCCGTACGCAGCAAACCGGCGCTGACGGCGAACGTACCGAACACCACATCGATTGAAGATTTCTGTGGCAAATTCAGAATGCCTAGCTTACGTAATGTCGCACTGCGCGAAGCGTTTATGCATAACGGCGCATTCAAAAATTTGAGTGACGTGATTGCCTTCTACGCGACGCGCAATGCCGATCCCCGTCGCTGGTATGGCCCAGCCGGCGTTCCGAATGATTTGCCAACAGCCTACTTGAAAAATATTGTGAATGATCGCCCACCGTTCAATCGCCCTGCAAATGCCGGCCCCGTCTTTACTGCGGCGGAAGGCGACGACATACTGGCTTTCTTGCGCACTTTGACCGATGGCTACACCACCAATGCGGTCACCACGACAGCGGTGCCTCCTACGGTGACTACCCCACCGAATAATCCACGTGGCAATCCATTTGGTCGTCAATAATAAAAAGGGCATCGAAAATTCGATGCCCTTTTTGCTTCAGGTTCAAAACAACTATCGGCTATGCGAAGTCAGCTTGGCGAATGGCGATGCTAGGCTGACACCCGGTGCTTCATTGCGTGCCGCCGGTTTGCGTGGAGTTGCGCGTGCTTCGTCGAGGCGTTCATCGGCCTCACCTGGCATGGCACCATGGGCTTGTGGATGGCGACGCATTGCCACACCGACAGCCAACATGTCGATCACCAATAAATGCAAAATGCGCGACACCATCGGTAGATGGGTCGTGACATCTTCAACATGATCGACGATCAACGCAACATCGGCTTTACGTATCAGGGGCGAATGACTAGCCGCGATTGCAATCACCTTAGCACCGCGTTCGCGCGCTTTCTCTGCCACTTCCAACAGTTCAGGCAAGCGACCACTGCTGCTACTGATCACCACCACATCATCGGCATTCAACACACTCGCGGACAAAGACTGCAAACGCGAATCGGTATGGGCAATACTCGGAATACCTAAGCGCAGGAATTTAAATTGCGCGTCTTGGGCGACGACACCATAGTGTCCAATCGCATAGAACTCAAGTTTCGTGGCGTGATTAATCAAATCAATCGCACGCTCTATCATGTCGCGGTTGAGTTGACTACGCACCTGCAGAATCGATGATGCAGTGTTACCCAACACTTTGGCACCGAGTTCAAGTGCAGAGTCGTCATTCGTTACTTGGATATGGGTGACTGGTACGGTTCCCGTTAAGCCAGAGGCAAGACGCAGCTTAAAGTCGGATAAACCTTCGCAACCCAAGGAGCGGCAAAAGCGTATCACCGTCGGCTGACTAACATCAGCAGCACGCGCAATTTCAGCGATAGGGTCATTCACCACGGCACGGGCATGGGCCAAGACATGTTCGGCAACACGCAATTCGGCCGGAGATAAATCGGGGCGAATGCGTCGAATCTGACTCAGAATCGCCGAGCCTGGATCTTGATTCAAGCTGCGCAATTGCGCATCCAAAATCGATGAAGCGCCGATAAAGGTGGCGTGCTCGGCGGTGATCACATAAGTTGGAATCGCAGCCACGTAGCGACTAAAGCGCCCTTTCTCTTCGAAACGCTGGCGGAAACTAGACGTCTCAAAATATTTTCCAAGACGTGGCACAATACCACCGCCAATATAGATACCGCCCATCGCACCAAGCGTCACTGCGAGGTTCGCCGCGGCGGTACCGAGCAAGGCACAGAAAACCTCGAGTGCGTCTTCGCAATGGCGATCAACAGATTCCAAAGCACGTTGCGTGATTTCAGGTGCTTGCAAGTCTAAGGCAGCTTCGCCAGCATGATCAGCGAGTGCGCGATAAATCAGTTCTAAACCTGGGCCGGACACCAAGCGTTCAAAAGACACATGCTCGAAGTGTTTCCAGACATAGCGCAAGATAGCGATCTCGCGTTCATTACGTGGTGCAAAGCTGGTATGCCCACCTTCAGAGCCCAAAGAAATCCAACCGTCACCCGCCGGAATCAAACCCGAAACACCAAGCCCACTGCCCGGCCCGAGCAAGCCAATCACGCTTTGTTTGCGCGCTTCACCGCCGCCAACTTGGCGCACATCATTTGGCCCCAAACGCGGCAAGGCCATCGCCAGTGCGGTAAAGTCATTGACGATCAAGAGGGTGTCGAAGCCCAGCTTTTGGCGCATCTCTTCAATCGAAAACTGCCAGTGGTAGTTGGTCATGCTGACCATGTCGCCGTCGACCGGGTTCGCGATTGCCACCGCGGCGTGCACAATATTTAAGGACGGCAGTCCATCAAGATAAGCACGCATCGCTGCGTAGAAGTTGGGATAGTCTTCGCAACGCAGCGAAACCACGTGTTGAAAATCGCCCTTGCTCATCTCCAAAGCAAAGCGGGCATAGGTGCCCCCAATGTCGGCTAATAAGCGCGGGCTATCAAATTCTTGAGCGATCATCGCTTTGTTATTCACGGTTATTCCCTTTTTGATTCTTGATTTTGCAGAACCTCAGACGCTGCACCGATCACTTCACTATTCGTTAGGCTGAAGCTTCGCTGATCTATCGCTGCTATTTTTATAATTTCATCAGCATTTCACAAATGCGCTGATACACGATGAAAATCAAGAAAGCATTATCTATCAAACCAGACACTTGAAATCAGCCGCGATCGAATCAGACACTTTTGCTCTAGGTTTTGCATTGTAGTCTGACTAGAAAGTGAGTGAAAGCAATTTTCAATCCAATGTAGTGATCATGTATTTTTCCGGCCCGCAACTATCAGATGTAACTGGACTACACGTGTTTTCCAGCTTCGCTATCCAGATCGAGCCTATGACTTTATCGACTTTCCTAGCAAGCGATAGAGCTGCCATTTTGACCACTTCAATATGCTGTACTACAACAAGCTAACGACACTTTTTCAATGAATCTGAAATAAAAGAACAAATCACTTGAATTGAATCTGTAGTTTTGCTACATTTAGGCTCATTATAGATCCTTACACTAAATCCTAATGGATTGCGTGCCGAGATCATCAACAACAAAGTGCACAAGGCCATGACCTTGTGAATGAACGACAAGAGACGCTATGAACCACAGTTCTTCTACACCACCAACCACGTCCAGCTATCCTTGGCTCGTGGCAGATATTGGTGGCAGCAATGCTCGCTTCGGCTGGATTAATGATGACAGCGGTGATATCAAGCACGTCAAAACACTTCCGGTCGCAGATTTTGCAACACCAGTCGATGCCAGTACGCATTACTTGGCCTCACTTCAACAAGAACTCGGTAGCAGCTATCAAGCGCCACGCTGCGCGGCATTCGCAGTGGCGACCGCAGTTGGTCAAGACCAAATCAACTTCACTAACAGCCACTGGAGTTACTCACAAGCGCAGGTAAAAGCCGCCCTTCAGCTTCAAACCTTTTTGACTTTGAACGATTTCGAAGCGCTCGCTTTATCACTGCCACGCTTAAAAGCCGATCAAATCAAACCGCATGCAGAGTTGCCGCAACATAACGGCACCCTCGCGGTGATTGGCCCTGGCACTGGTCTTGGTGTGGGCTCTGTCATCCAAAGCAAACACGGTTGGATCGCAATTCCAGGGGAAGGCGGACATGCGACCTTGGCCGCCACCGATGATTTCGAAGCAGAGATCCTCGACGCCGTGCGTGAAGAATTACCGCATGTTTCTGCCGAACGTTTATTGTCTGGCATAGGCTTGCCAACACTGTATCGCGCTGTCGCTCGCTGTTCAAAGGAAAGTGCCGAGGCACTCAGTACTGAACAAATTGTCGAGCGCGGTTTATTGAATCAATGTGTGATTTGTCGCAAAACGCTCGATGCCTTTTGTGCATTTCTAGGAAGCTTTTCGGGTAGTGTCGCCTTGATCGTTGGCGCCCGCAGTGGCGTGTATATAGGCGGGGGCATCGTGCCACGTCTTGGCGACTTCTTTTTTCAATCCCGCTTTCGCGAAAAATTTGAAGCCAAAGGCAGGCTCCATGGTTACGTTTCGCAAATCCCCACTGCATTAATCACTGATACGCTCGCCGCACTTTCTGGCGCAGCTTTGGCCATAGAACAATATGAAGACTAACCCCATGCAGCGCCGATTCCCCACACGCAATACCCTTGCGATCATCGGCGCTGCTTTTTTTTTCTTCTCTTCTTGTGCCGCATCGACTCAAGCGCATGCCCGAGATCAAACGACTCATCCGAACTCCTCTTCCAAAGCCCATATCGAGCGCATTGAACCCTCATCATGGTGGGTAGGCATGCATTCGCCCAACTTGCAGCTGATGGTATACGGCAAACAGATGCAGGGCCTCGAAGCGCGAATTCACTATCCTGGTGTGAAGATCGTAAAGAGTAGCGTTAGTAATAACCCTAATTATCTCTTTCTAGATCTATTGATCAGCCCAGATGCCGCTGCGGGAACAATAGAGATTGAATGGCTCAAAGATCAACAGGTTCAATTCAAAAGCAGCTATCCGCTGCACGCCCGTCGTGCAGGTTCTACACAACGTCTTGGCTTTACGCCAGCAGACGCGATTTACTTGCTTGTACCAGACCGCTTTGCCAATGGCGATACCCGCAACGATACGATCGCTGGCATGCGCGACCCCGCTCAACGTTCGGCACCAGGTGGTAGACACGGCGGTGACTTACAAGGCCTGACCAAGCATCTCGACTACATATCTGGTTTGGGTTTTACCATGTTGTGGCCTACTCCCTTGGTTGAAAATGATCAAGCGATCAATTCGTACCACGGTTATGCCGCAACAGATTTCTATCGTGTGGACCCGCGCTTTGGCAGCAATGAAGACTATCGACAAATGGTGATCCAAGCCAAGAAGCTTGGCATGGGTGTGATTCATGATGTGGTACTCAATCACATCGGATCGCAACATTGGTGGATGCAGGACCTGCCTTCACATGACTGGCTCAATCAACATCCTAGCTATGTGGAGACTAATCATGTGCGAGCCACGGTGCAAGACCCTCATGCATCGATGGAAGACCGCAACAAATTCGCTGATGGCTGGTTTGTTCAAACCATGCCCGACCTCAATCAGAAAAATCCATACCTAGCCAACTATTTAATCCAAAACGCGATTTGGTGGATTGAATATGCCGATCTTTCCGGCTTACGGGTCGACACCTATTCGTATTCAAACAAAGAATTTCTTGCGCAATGGTCGAAACGAATCACTGACGAATACCCACTGATCAACTTGGTCGGTGAGGAATGGAGTATGAACCCTGCCATCGTCGCTTACTGGCAGAAAGACAAAATCAATCAAGACGGCTATCGCTCTTACATGCCTAGCATGATGGATTTTTCGGTCTACGAAAACTTACATACAAGTCTAGTTGGCGGCAAAGATGGCAAAGCGGATATTGGAAAACTTTACCTTGCCGCCACTGATGACTTCCAATACGCACATCC
>CANHZI010000127.1 GCA_947464955.1 Oxalobacteraceae bacterium | reverse complement strand
GATTCGCTGGATCTAACAGGGCGTTTAAGGTGCCCTCCACCAACCACTCAGCCATCGATTCACCTGGGTGCTGACGGGCGATAATCCAAACTTTCTTCTCAGCGCTTGGATTACCAACGACGACCATGTTCAGATCGCGACCATCAATCGTATTACCCAGATCCACCACACTAACCTGCTCGGATTGACCCACACTACCAAGCAAAGCCAAATGGCGTTCCCAGCTATACGGTTCAAAATAAGCGAAATACACACTGTCTGCATCCGGTGTATGTTTAATCGTCATTACTTTGCCGTCAAATTCAGTCTCAACACGGAACCAGTTCTCACGATCATAAGAAGCCACTGCACGGTAGCCATCCCAGCCATCGGCATAGGTCGCCTCACCGGCATTCAAAATACGAATCGTCGCCTCTTGGTTGCGAGCACCTTGCAAACGGAAATAGAACCATTGCATAAAATCGGCATGCGAATCTTTTCGCAAATTCAATTCGATATTATTGACATCGGAGGCATTCACAACTTCAATTGCACCTGCATCAAAATTTTGGCTGATCTTAATCGACATATTTTTCTCTTGGTTTTGGGAATACGCTTTATCCAGCGCATCAATTTAATTTAAGGATAAAAATTGACCCTATATCTATCGCAGAGGCGTATTGTGACCGCAATCACCTAATACTGACAATCAAAAAATGACGGTGTTGAGGTTAAAAGACTATTTGCCTCCATGTATGTACAAAGTTAGATGGCAGATCGTCCCATTCGAGAAGAACTTTTGATGGAAAAAAAACAGTAAATACCCTATAATCGCCCGCTCAGAGTCGGGGCGTAGCGCAGCCTGGTAGCGTACATGCATGGGGTGCATGGGGTCGGAGGTTCGAATCCTCTCGCCCCGACCAATCACAAAAAAGGCCTGTCATTTCTATAATGGCAGGCCTTCATTGTTTGATCGAATGCTTACGGCAATGATCTAGCAAAATTACTGATCACAGCCACGTCGGGCGGCATCGATATAAATGGAATTTGTTCACGTTCCAAGGTTTCACGCAACTCTCGATCTATCACTTTCGCTTCTTCTTCATTTTGAAAACGACCTGTGTGTACGTATTTTTTGTCACCACGCTCGACCAAGATATTGATGTTATCGTGTCTATGATACCAATCCAAAATGTGATCTTTGGTTTTTGCTACATCGCAGATATTTTCTCGATAGTTCTCGTTGTAATACAGCACCTGCATAAGGGCGCACTCGGTCACTAAATATTGAACTTGGCCGTCAAGTAAGTCCAGCATTTCAAACTGACGCTGCGCGACCCGATATTGATTACGCAATGCTTCGAAGTCTTTTTGCCAAACCAATGATTTAGCATAGTCTGGGATCTGTTCAACAGACTTATGCCGCAAATTCAAGTTGAGAATAATCGCGGAAGAAAATAAGGATTTGTCACAGCCCGGGCCGCCAATGATATTAATCACCTTCGTTGGATATAGCCTCAGCTTGTTTTCTTGGATGCTGCGGGTATGACCTGCAATTTGCATGGACATGATGACCTCCTGAGAATGACGGCTAGCCTCCTAACTACTTAGACTCGTTACTTAATCATAGGTTAGTTTTTTCCTCAATGCAACTTACATAATGACCGTATGGAATTTCAAATACGGTATCAAAAAGACAGCCGACTGTCGCAAATTTGTGTCATTTGCACTCAAGATGAGACCACTTGTTTGACTTGGAGCAACGAAAGCAAGAACATGAAATTCTCACTGCACTCTCGCTCAAAGACCAAGGAGATTGAAATGAAGCTGAAGTTCAAAGCAATCATTATCGCTGGATTAGTGCTAGTCTTTTTATTAATCGTGATGGTAGTCGGCTTGAGTACAGCGAAAGATGCTGCCAATCGTGACAATAAAGCTCGCATCGAACAAATCATGCGCAGTACTTATTTATCAATTGTGCAATTGGAAAATCTCGCAGCCGAAGGCAAACTCTCTGAGGAGCAGGCGAAAGCGATCGCCACCCGAATTACGCGAGAAAATAAATATCATGAATCAGAGTATTGCTTCGTGGTCGATGAGAATCTTAATTTTGTCGCCACCCCGCTTGACCCGCAACTACATGGCACCAGCTTCAACGAATTCAAAGATTCACGCGGCCAAAGCGTCGGGGCAATCGCCAAAGAGGCACTCAAGAGATCATCTGGCAAATTGACAGACTATTGGTGGACATCGACCAGGGGCAACGTAACAATTGAGATCTTGTCGGTCGCCATTGAAACCCCACGGTGGCATTGGATCGTGGGCAATGGCGTAAGTTTTGCTGAAGCGGATAAACGTTTCTGGGAAAATGGTAAATGGCTATTGCTCGTTTGCCTTGCCGCCGCAACATGCATCGCTGCCATATTGTGGTTGGCCGCGAAAGCCTTGCTGCGCGCCCTAGGTGATGAACCCAACATCGTAGCGGAGCGTTTGCACGTCGTTGCCGAGGGGGATTTGCGAGTTCCAAAAGAGCCCATTGACTATGCGCCAGAAAGCCTACTTGGTGCAGTCGAGAAAATGCGGCAGTCATTGCACGCGATCTTGACGACAGTAAATCAAAGTGCCTCTGAAATGCAAAAAGCCTGCTCTGAAATCGCCACTGGAACACGTGATTTATCCGAGAGAACTGAACAGACCGCGTCCAGCCTTGAGGAAACCTCCGCCTCAATGGAACATTTAACCGAAACCGTTAAAGAGAACGACCGCAGCTCTCAATTAGCTCGAGAACTTGCAGCCAAATCTGCACAAATTGCAGAGAGCGGTGGGAAGATCATGCAAGATGTCATCAATACCATGGGCGAAATCAACCAAGGTGCGAGTAAGATTAATGACATCATAGGCGTCATCGATGGCATCGCATTTCAAACCAACATCTTGGCATTAAATGCAGCAGTGGAAGCCGCGAGGGCCGGAGAACAAGGCCGAGGTTTCGCGGTCGTCGCATCGGAAGTACGGTCACTTGCCCAAAGAAGCGCTGCGGCGGCAAGGGAAATTAAAGAGCTGATCTTAAGCTCAGGGGAACAGGTCAATAGTGGTAGTCGCTTGGTTGAAAACGCTGGGCGCACGATGACAGAAATCGTGGATTCTGGGCAGCAAGTGAATGTAGTCGTGACGGAGATTAGCAATAGTACCCAGACCCAAGGGCAAAGCATCACCGAAGTGAGTGCCGCCGTCGGACAACTTGATAGCATGACACAACAAAATGCAGCCCTAGTTGAGCAGGCAATGGCCGCTACCGAAAGTTTGAGCGAACAAGCCAATTACTTAGCCAACTTGGTTTCGCGATTCCGGTTATAACTAGTATCAATCTCAAAAAGAAAAAAGGACCAAACTAACTTGGTCCTTTTGTTGCATTCGAGTCTGGAAATTACACGTTTAGTCGACGCGAATAACCTGATCACCGATGCGGAATTTCTCACGACGATCACCCATCAAAGCGCGCAAATCTTTGATACTCAAATCACTAATTTCGTGCATGCGGATCAACAAAGATGCACCAACTGGTAAATGATGGTGGCGGATTTTACTAATCACAGGAGGAGCAACTTCCAAGGCTCTGGAAAGTGCTGCATCATTTTTCAAATTCAATTGTTTGATTAAGGTATCCAAAAGATTGTTTGGATTGTAATCAAAATCGTCAGACTTCAGATCTAATAGGTTTGCCATTCTTTTACTCACTCTTCACAAAATACAGCCAAATTCATCTGTATGCGCCATCCATTTATCACGGCTGGTCGCTTCTTATAATGTCGATTCCAAGTAATAAAACTACAGAACCGTCTTGCTCCAACGTAGAAATCGTGTCAACCGATATGTTTAATCTTAGTGTTTGCGTGATTCTTCACAATCATTTCTTGAGCAAACAACTAATAGAACACAAAAATCTGTTGGAATTTGACTCAAGTCTGAACCTCTTGATCTACGTCAATTTTGGTTCTTCATTTGTTGCTTTGGCGGAAAGACAGGGATTTGAACCCTGGATACGTCATAAACGTATGCCGGATTTCGAGTCCGGTGCATTCGACCACTCTGCCATCTTTCCAAACTACAAATGTCGTCAAGCGAGCGATTGTAGCAAAGATCAAATCGGTTTGGTAGCCTGTTTTTTTAGCAAGCTTCGCCTTGAAAGCCTGATAAAACTTACACTTTTCACTTTATATGTTGAATATATATAGCGCTAAAGCACAAAATCTCTTGCAAAGCTAATAAGCATGCGACCTTTAGAGTAAACCCTCTACATCACCATTCCGGTTGATTTGATACTTGCGACTCACATATTCATAATTGTATAGACAATTGAACTTAAGTGAAAATTAAATTTTTCGCCCCCTTCGAAGCGCGAAATATACGAATCAGCACACTTAGGTATATTGAAGTTCAACTACTTAAACTTCACGCCTCCTGACATATCGTAGTCACATTCATGCCTTAGTCTCCTACAAAAAATGCCAGCCCCAATTCGCTTATCTTTGATAGGAAAGTAGGTATTCGAAATGAATGACGAACAAATAATTCAGGAACTGAAACCAGCAGCGCCCTGCCTACCGAATCGGAATGAAAATTCGAATTCGCTAGGACCGCTAAAATCATCCTTAAACACGCGCGATGAATTATTGGAGATCATTCGTGAACGTCGATTAAGTGCTCGTTTTCAGGCAATCATCGACCTTAGCCGTGGCGAAATATTGGGTTATGAAGGATTAATCCGCGGCCCCTCAGACAGCACTCTCCATTCACCGATTAAGTTATTGCAGGCCGCTTGGGAAAACAACTTAACAGTCGACATCGAACACTTATGTCGCCGTATCGTTTTGGAGCAATTTCAGTCTCTCAACTTACCCGGTAAATTGTTCTTGAACGTAAGTCCAGAATGCCTGCTTCAAAAGGACGCCAAGCACGGTCAAACGCTCGATTACATTACTCAACTTGGCATTAATCCAAAACGAGTAATTATCGAGCTAACCGAGTATCAACCTACTCACGACTATGTACTACTGCAAGAAGCAGTACAGCATTACCGTAATATGGGTTTTCAGATCGCGATTGATGATTTAGGTGAAGGCTTCTCAAGCTTAAGATTGTGGTCGGAACTTAAACCTGAGTACGTCAAAATCGACATGCATTTCATCCAAGGTATCGACAAAGACCCAGTAAAAATGCAATTTGTACGTTCCATACAAAGTATTGCCATCGAGTCTGACACAAGTGTAATTGCCGAAGGCATAGAAACACATGGTGAGCTCATCGCTGTCAAACAGCTCGGTGTATCCTGCGGCCAAGGCTATCACATCGCAAAACCTCATGCGACACCTGCCAGAATGATTTCTGCTGAAGTTGCGCGTAGCATATCGCAAGCGCATGGCAAACCACGCGCGACCGAGCCCTATAAGAATCCTGAGAAGAATACGATTCGTCAGCTAATGAAGCACCCAGCGATTGCCCATCCGCAAATGCTAAATAATGAGCTCGAAAATAGGTTCTTGCTTGAAGCAACTCTTAAGGTGATTCCTATCGTAGAAAATGGAAATCCCATTGGGATCATCAATCGACATACGATGATCGATCGTTTCTCACGGCCATTTCAACGTGAACTCTATGGGAAGAAAGCCTGCACCGTCTTTATGGACAAAAATCCGGTAATTGTTGACCATCAAACTAGCCTGCATGACGTAAGCCACGCCGTCGTGGAAGCTGATCCCGATCAACTGATTAATGGCATATTGATCACCGAAAATGGCCAGTACCTAGGAATGGCGACTGGACCCGACCTCATGAGAACCATAACGCAACTACAGATCGAAGCAGCCCGCTATGCTAACCCTCTGACGCAGTTGCCTGGCAATGTGCCAATCAATCAGCACATCGATCAGCTCATTGCCGACGGCACGCTGTTCGCTGCATGCTATGCAGACCTTGATCACTTCAAGCCGTTTAATGATGTTTATGGTTATCAACGTGGTGATGAAGTGATACAAATGGCGAGCAAAATCCTGCGGGACGTTTGCGACATACATACCGACTTCATTGGACACATCGGAGGCGACGACTTCATCATTCTGTTTCAAAGCCCGGATTGGGAAGCACGTTGTCAACAGATACTCAATCGCTTTAACGATGCGATTCGTGAATTCTATAGTCATGAAGACCGTGAACAAGGTGGCTATATCAGTGAAGATCGGCAGGGTAAGAAAGTATTCTATCCTTTGATCAGCATCTCGCTGGGTGTGATTCAGGTACAGCCCTTTGCCTACCAGTCACACCATCAAATTTCCGTGGCAGCGGCTGACGCAAAAAAACAGGCAAAAAAGATATATGGAAACAGCCTATTTGTTGATCGTCGAAAAGAGTAAATTCTGGAAGAGGCGAAAAAAAACCAGCTACAGAAGCTGGTTTTTCCATTGGTACGCGGTAAGGCCGACTAAGCGACCAATAATTTCTCAACACCACCCATGTATGGACGTAGAGCTTCTGGAATCAATACACTACCGTCGGCTTGCTGGTAATTCTCAAGCACAGCCACTAAGGTACGCCCTACTGCTAAAGCAGAACCGTTCAAAGTGTGAACCAATTCTGTTTTGCCTTGCGCATTCCGGAAACGCGCCTGCATACGGCGAGCCTGGAAGGCACCCATGTTCGAAATAGAGGAAATTTCACGATACGTGTTCTGCGCTGGTAACCAGACTTCCAAATCATAAGTCTTCGCTGCACCAAAGCCCATATCGCCTGTACACAAGCTCATTACACGATATGGCAAACCAAGTTTTTGCAAAATCATCTCGGCATGGCCGACCATATCTTCAAGTGCTTCCATTGATTTTTCTGGATGCGCAATTTGTACTAACTCGACTTTATCAAACTGATGCTGACGAATCATACCGCGCGTATCGCGGCCATAGCTTCCTGCTTCAGAACGGAAACATGGAGTGTGCGCTGTCATCTTGATAGGCAGTGCGTCTGCCGACAAAATTTCATCACGCACCGTGTTGGTTAAAGTCACTTCGGCGGTCGGAATCAAGTAGAAAGATTCCCCCTCCCCTTCTTGACCGCCCTTCTTGACTGCAAACAGATCTTCTTCAAATTTCGGCAATTGCCCTGTGCCACGCATAGAGTCGGCGTTTACCATATATGGAGTGTAATGCTCGGTATAACCATTTTCCATAGTCTGTGTATCGAGCATAAACTGCGCTAAAGCACGATGCAAACGTGCCATGCCGCCTTTCAGTACTGCAAAACGAGAGCCAGTCAACTTCACCGCCACATCAAATTCAAGCCCGAGTCCAGCACCTACATCAACATGATCTTTCACTTCAAAATCGAAGCTTGGTGGTGTTCCAACACTGCGCACCACAACATTGCCTGTTTCATCTTGTCCCACGGGCACAGACTCATCTGGCAAATTCGGAATCGTCAACATGAAATTGCTTAGTGATAATTGAACTTCACCAAGACGTACTTCAGAGGCTTTGAGTTCATCCGCAATCGCTGCAACTTCGGCCATCACAGCAGAAGCATCTTCACCTTTACCCTTGAGCATGCCAACCTGTTTCGACAGCGAGTTACGCTTGCCTTGCAACTCTTCGGTACGGCTTTGAATTTGCTTACGTTCACCTTCCAAAGTATTAAAGGTCGCCACATCCAAGACGAATTTACGGCTCGCTAAGCGTGCAGCGACGCTATCGATGTCTTTACGAAGAAGTTGAATATCAATCATGATAATTAAGTGCAAAAAAGAAGACGAAGCGCGTATTGTAACAAGGGAGATGCTTTTCCTCTATGTTTTCCGCGAAAAAGCCGCGTATGAAGGTGGCTTCATGTTTTCCAGATGCGGATGGGGTTGACTTCGCAAGGATTTTTATCGACGAATGCGAGCAAATTTGCATCAAACTGGAACACGCTTTCTTTTTTCTTAACAAATAGACTCGCCAGTTATTTGGCAACTGTAAAATTATGCTTCTAAATTCGCGGTTTCGCTTGTCAAGAAAGGTGAAGCCGTGGATAATCCCGACCTCGCATAAATATACGCAAAAAAACACATCAACAAATTGCCCGCACCCGCGGGTTTTTTATTTCATTGATAGCCACGATCCATACTTCCCGCATTTAGCGATGCTGGCACGGGGATTTTTTTGCGTTGGTTTACCTATTGCTTTTGTTGTTGCCATCCAAATTTGATTGGCACTTGTTGTCGCACTTAATTCGTTACATGAAAAACAGCTTAACATCATCCACATCGCAATCAGCCACTTCAACAGATGAAGCGGCTTCTGGTAAGACAAAAACCATCAAGCTTGGCAAGACCATTACTGCCGGCAAAGCAAAAAACATCCAAGCAGAGACGAGAACCTTTGCCCTTCCCGTTTTGACGGAGTCCCCCGAAATCGATTCAGTCGATGTCATTCGTACTCAAGTTCAATCCGTAACAGTGGTGACGAAACGTCGTTCGCGCCTTGCAATCGCTAGTGCTGAAAAAGCCGAATCAGTCAATCTCAATGCTGAGACGCCAAGCAGCACGCCGCAAGAGACTGACGCTAGCCTCGTCACCAATCAAATTTCGGAAGTTGAAACAACCACTCAAGCTGCAGTGACGGAACTTGTGACGGCACCAAGCGTCGAAGAAACCATACTCGATACTTCGGCAGCAAACGCGGTCTTCGTCAATGACGATGGTAGTTTGCAAGTGGCTACAAACACGAGCAAGGCGGTCGTAAAGGTAAAGAAAAAACGTGCTATCGCCAATGAAACAGGGGCTGCGCTGAATGACGCGTCCAATGCTGCTCCAATTGAAACCGAGCCAAGTGCAGAAGCAGTTGAAGCAGCTGAAGCAGTTGAGGCAATCGCGACCGAACAAACTATCGCAGCTGAAAACAAGGTCGCCAAAACAGAAACTCGCGTGGCGAAAATCAGTGCAGTAGCCGAAGAAAAAAATACATCTCAAGAAGTAAAGACAGAAACCAAGACTGAATCTGTAGGCTCAACAATCGCCGACATTGACACCTCGAATTACACCTTACCAACGGTGAAAGAAGCTGCCCGTCGCGGCCGTAAGCCTTCATCACCGCAGGTTTACAATGATGAGATCCACGCTTTTAACGCGGTTGAATCTTCTGAATTAAAAAGAGCGGCGCGTGTACGTGCAGGCAAGGCAGTCGCTAACGAGGCAAGCAAGGAACAGCTGGAAGAATACCGTCAACGTTTGACCAAGTTGATTCAGCTTGGCAAAGATCGTAGCTACCTGACTCACGCCGAAATTAATGATCATCTTCCAGAGAATGTCGATGATCCCGAAATGATCCAAAGCATCATCAGCACCCTCAACGATGTGGGTATCGCGGTTTATGACCAAGCGCCTGATGCCACGATGCTGCTGTTGTCGGACAATGTAGTCACTAGCGTCAGTGATGACGATGCAGAAGCTACTGCAGCAGTCGCATTGTCGACTGTCGACTCCGATTTCGGCCGCACGACTGACCCTGTCCGTATGTATATGCGTGAAATGGGTGGTGCAGAATTGCTGACGCGCAGCGGTGAGATCGAAATTGCAAAACGTATCGAGGGTGGCCTCAAAGACATGTTACAAGCCATCTCTGCCTGCCCTTCTGTCATCAAAGAAGTACTCAACACGGCCGAGAAAGTTGGCAATGATGATCTGATTATTGATGACGTTATCGATGGTTTCCATGTCCCCGAAACTCTCGATTTACCTGTCAGCGTTGAAGCGAGCGCTGATGCGGACGACTTAGAAGAAGACGATGAAGAAGAAGGCGGAGCCGCCGATAATGGCAATTCTTTGTCAGCAGAACAATTAGCGCAAATGAAGCAAACGGCGATGGAGAAATTTGCCGTCATCAAGTCAAGCTTTGATGAGATGTTTGCTGAAATTGAGAAAAATGCTTACCAATCTGAGACTTACCAAGCAGCACAAGAAAAAGTCACGCAGCAGATGGAAAGTATCCGTTTCAGTGTGAAGACCACAGAGAAGTGGTGCGATATTTTGCGTAAGCAAATGGCTGAGCTACGTCAAACTGAAAAACGCATGTTGGAATTGATGGTCGATCGCTGTGGCATGCCACGTGCCTACTTCATCGCCAACTTCATGCAAAATGCGACGAACCGCGATTGGTTAGAAAACGAAACGGAAGCTAAAGAGGCCTATGGCGCCGTGTTAAAACGCCATATTCATGCGGCACGCGAACTGCAAGGTCGATTGATCGTATTGGAACAAGACGCGAAATTGCCTTTGAGCGACTTGCGTGCGATTCATAAGAAAATGATTTCCGCAGAAAAACGCACGCGTGAAGCCAAAGCCGCCATGACTGAAGCCAACTTGCGTTTGGTCATTTCTATCGCCAAGAAATACATCAATCGCGGCATGCAGTTCCTTGACCTGATCCAAGAAGGAAATATCGGCTTGCTCAAAGCGGTGGATAAATTCGAATATCGTCGTGGTTACAAGTTCTCAACCTATGCCACATGGTGGATTCGCCAAGCTATTTCACGTGCCATCGCTGATCAAGCGCGTACGATTCGCGTGCCGGTACATATGATTGAGACAATTAACAAACTCAATCGCATCAAGCGTCAATGCTTGCAGCAAAACGGTACCGAGCCAGATCCAGCACTGATCGCCGAGAAAATGGACTTACCAGAAATTAAGGTACGTGAGATCTTAAAGATCGCGAAAGAGCCAGTATCTTTGGACGTGCCTATCGGTGACGATGGCGATTCACAATTGGGTGACTTCATCGAAGACAATGTCACGCTTTCCCCTATGCAGGCAGCAATGCAAGCTTCAGTTCAAAACAAACTGAAGGAAGTCTTAGATGCCCTGAGCCCACGCGAAGCAAAAGTCTTGCGCATGCGCTTTGGTCTTGAAATGGCGAGCGACCATACTTTGGAAGAAGTCGGGAATCAGTTTGACGTGACACGTGAACGTATTCGTCAAATTGAAGCGAAAGCGATGAAAAAACTACGTCATCCCTCTCGCATGGAGCAATTGAAGAGTCTGCTAGAGAATAACTAAGCTCGGCTCCCCCCTCAATGAAAGCGCTACGACATAAAGTCCTAGCGCTTTTTTGTTGAGCAAATCTTAGTTCAAAAATTGAAGCGCGAATTCAACTTGCTCGATCCGATTTGCGAGCGACCCTTCAACTAACATGAAAGGAATCTCGCGCGAGTCGAGCAAATCTAGCAACTCCTCATGCACACGTTGTCGAACAGCCGGAGATTCGCGCTGCAAACCATCTGCAGTCCAGGGAAAATCAGGCGCCGTCACGATCGTAAATGCATAATCATGCAGATGCTCCAAACGAACCAACTCTGGATCAAGATCCGTGAAATAGTGGCGACTGTACAAGGCTGTCATTAAAGGTGTCGTATCACAGAATAGATATTCCCTGGCCGAAGCCGCAAGTTCCAATTCACGTTTTCGTTGCGTTTGAGCGATATGCAGTTGCTCGTCAGAGCGCGGAACACGCTGATGTTGATCGACAAAATCGCGCAAATATTCGGGCACCCACAGCGTATTAAAACGAGATGCTAAAGCCTCGGCAAGTACTGACTTCCCAGATGACTCTGCACCAAGGATCGCGACCTTTTGTATCATCGTTGACCTTCTCTCGCCAGAATCTCACGCGACCAAGCACGGGCACCTGCCACTGCCATCAACACAAAAATCGCATACAAGAACGCGGTCAGATGCAGGCCTTTATACAGATAAAGTCCAACATACAGCACGTCAACCACAATCCATACCCACCAGTTTTCTAGCTTTTTTCGGGAAATCAGGATCTGCCCCAAAAGACTACCCGCAGTCAAAAAACCGTCGGCCATTGGCACGTCGGTATCAGTAAAACGACTCAAGAAAAAATACAAGGCGATGAAACTCACAAGCCAAAAACCAATTGACCAAGTCATTTCACTAGGCGTTAAACGACTCGGGCGCAGCTGTGGAAAAACAAGTTCACCCGAAGTGATCTCCGCATGCGTTCCTAAATCGCCTTTGAGCCATTGCCACCAGCCCCAACACGACACCGCAATAAACACAAATTGCAGTCCCATGTCGCCATACAATTTCGCGTCACGGAACACCAAGGCATATAAACCAGAAGACAAAATGGCGAACAACCAGCCCCAATGGATTTGGCGAATATTGCAGGCCACTGTCACGATCGCTAGGACGAATGAAAGCAACTCCAAAGGAGTAGTGCTTAAGCCATAAAATAGTGGAATAATTTGGTTCATGAAGATTCGCTAAAAATATCCAGCGCGAAGCATAGCAAATTTTTGAACCAGCGCATCAAGCAGGAAACCAGAATTCAAAATATAAATGTCATCTGCCCCCCTATTGGGCGGCACGCCCCTTCACGCCGGCGCAGTAGTCTTGTTCCGGCGTCGCTTCTGTGAACCAGTAAAGATCGGCTGCCCCGACGGTGGGCAGATAATCGCTCAGTGTAGCCTTGCCAGGCTTCACCTCCACCAGTTGAATCACTAAGGTATCCGCCTGCGGCAAGATCGTCTTTAGATGCATAGGGGCGCCAGTGGCCGCGCGTACATGTTCACCTCCAGCAACCAACAAGGCCCTGGGGGCACCCATCATCGCGGACGCCATACTCGCATCCTTTGCTAGTTGTATATGCAACATCGGTTGTAGATTTTCGCGACTTTGCATCCCGCAGTGCGACGCAAAGATTTGATCAAGCAAGTAGTTATGTACAGCCATTGATTGCTTGGTCGCACTCGATAGTTTCGGTGTTTCTGACAAGACCTTCGTTCCGCCTTTATAAATGGCACTAATCATTGAGCGAGAGATATTTCCGGAATACAGCGCCCTTGCCTGTGCCGCTGCATGAAATTGAGGACCATAACTATTCCAGTCCCAGCCCTTACTGGGCCACTCTAGGGTTTGACGCATCTCAACTAGGCTCTGCTCTGGCTGAAGCTTGGCAATTAACGCGTCTTGGGAATCATCGAGCATCTCGAATACGATTCGACCAGGATTAGACGAAGAATTTGCAGACAAGCGCATGCGAATTATGGCGAGTTCAATCTCGTGGTGCTTTGGATTGTCATGTTTTTCACCGACAAAGACATAGGCATGACTTCCAATTTTCGCCGGCAAAGCATCTTGGCTGACAACCTGCCCTTTGTGGTCAAGGATTTGATTTTGCAGAGGGTGCTTACTCAATACGTCTTGTGCAAATGCACTTGTTGGTATCCCCAAGCAAAATAAGACTGCACACTGGACTGCGAGCCAACGAAAAACCATAAGAACCTCACGATAATTGCTATTCGGAATTATCGACTATAACTAGTTCAGGATCAGGAGGCAAGCGCGAGTGCTTAAACTGTGAATTTGCCCAATCAAGGCCAAATGGGGAATTGGGGAGCGGTGAGCTGCCCAGAGAAACTGGGCAAAGCGCACCTGCCTGCCGTCATACATATCGGTTGCATGTACAGCAGATGCGTGAATCTTAATGAGTTTTCATGACAGGTGTATGACATGCATCAAATGGATCGCAAATGAATCGGAATTTACAGATTTCATGACGAGACATTTTTCTTCAAATGTTGAAGAAAGACCTGTGCAATCGGTGACAGTCGTTTGCCTTTGGGGAAAATAATCCACCAATTCGAAAGAATAGGAAAATCATGTATCGGCAAAATCACCAAGCCTTCTTTCACACCTCGACCAACTAAGGCATGTTCGGACAAGACAGACAGTCCCAAGCCACTTGCCACTGCG
>CANHZI010000126.1 GCA_947464955.1 Oxalobacteraceae bacterium | reverse complement strand
GGTTTCCTCTACGCCGTGGTTTCGGTGCTGACCACATCCCAATTGTCTTCATCATCGTAACGGCACATCCAATTTACCGCTTGATGCCATTCACGTACGAGCTCGGCATCGACGTTGCCAGGGCTAGGTTTGTGGTTGAGATAGGCATGGCGCACGGCCCAATGCAAACGATAAAGCAGATCAGACCAATCCATGATGGCGTCTTTGCGGCGCATTTTCAGGTTGGCAGGGAATGTCGGCGCAGCAGCCTGCGCATGAATTTCGGCTGGAAAACAAGCGAGCGCTTGGCTGATCTCACAAGGCTTCGTTCCCAAATCAATTTTTGGCACCAAGCCCGCACACCAAGCTAAAAAGGCAAAGGCATGACGTCGCCATTGCATATCAGGGATGTCTTCACTCAAGAATTGCACCTCTTGCGCAGATAGATGCTCAAATAATCGATGCTGCTGTAAGTAGGCGGTGACTTGCTCTTTTGTATGAGTTTCGAGCGCATGGCTCACGGCCCAGAGCGCGATGAGACGAAGGTGTAGTTCTTTCTCGCTACGCAAAGTGACTTCTTCGTCTGCTTCGATCACGTGTAGTTGCACATTAATGCGTATGCCGCGTTTGTGCAGTTGGAGTTCGGAAGCTTCTTTGCGTAATTCAGGGGTCATAGGGCTGCAATGGGTGATCGATTTCTATTAGTCGCGGCAATTATGACATGCTCACCTTGCATGACCAAGTTTGCCGCTATTTTTCAGCTGCTCAAGGCCAGTAATTGCTGGCAGCCATGGCTGACGGCAGCACGCTCACATGCTAGACTTCACGCTTCACTATTTTGCTGAAGAATAATCACCATGAATGTTGTCATTCTCGCTGCTGGCATGGGTAAGCGCATGCAGTCTAATTTGCCTAAAGTCTTGCATCCGATCGCTGGCAAGGCCATGCTCAAACACGTGATCGACACCGCACGCTCCTTGAGCAATGACGGCGCAGCATCCAAAATATGTGTGATTTATGGCCACGGCGGCGAGCAAGTGCGTGAAGCAGTTGCTGCAGATGATATTGCTTTTGCTAAGCAAGAGCCCCAATTGGGTACGGGGCACGCCGTTGCGCAAGCGATTCCCCATCTCGATGATGCAGTGCCTACCTTGATTTTGTATGGCGATGTGCCACTGACGCGCGCTTCGAGTTTGCAGCGTTTAGTGCAAGCGGCAGCCAACAATCAATTAGCGATTTTGACCGCGCACATGGCGGACCCAACGGGCCTCGGGCGCATCATCTGTGAAAACGGAAAGATCCGTCGTATCGTTGAGCAAAAAGATGCGAACGAAGCGGAACGCGCGGTCACTGAAATTAATACCGGCATCATGGTTGCGCCAACAGCCTCGCTCAAAAAATGGTTGAGCGGTCTTTCTAATAACAATGCGCAAGGCGAATACTATTTGACAGACATCGTCGCCGCTGCAGTGGCCGATGGCATTGAAGTGACATCAGTACAGCCAGACGCTCTCTGGGAAACGCTAGGTGTGAACAGCAAAGTGCAGTTGGCGGAATTAGAGCGCCTGCATCAAAAAAATATTGCTTTTGCTTTACTGGAACAAGGCGTCACTTTGCTCGACCCCGCGCGCATTGATGTGCGTGGCACATTGCAATGCGGGCGCGATGTTAGCATCGATGTTGGCTGCGTTTTTGAAGGCACGGTCGTGATTGAAGATGGTGCAAAAATTGGCGCGCACTGTGTCATCAAGAATGCGCGTATAGGCGCGAGCAGTGAAATCAAGCCTTTCTGCCATATTGAAGATGCGGTGGTCGGTGCCAAAGGACAGATCGGCCCTTATGCACGTTTGCGCCCTGGTGCTGAGTTGGGTGAAGACGTGCATATCGGTAATTTTGTGGAAGTCAAAAATAGTCAAATCGCAGCACATAGCAAAGCCAACCATTTGGCGTACATCGGTGATGCCACCGTTGGTAGTCGCGTCAATATTGGCGCGGGTACCATCACGTGCAATTACGATGGCGTCAATAAGTTCCGCACCATCATCGAAGACGATGCCTTCATCGGTAGCGATAGTCAATTGATTGCACCAGTGCGTGTTGGTAAAGGCGCGACTTTGGGCGCGGGTACTACGCTCAGTAAAGATGCGCCAGAAGGTAAGCTCACAGTATCACGTGCCAAGCAACTGACGATAGACGGCTGGCAGCGTCCAGTCAAAATCAAGAAATAAGACGAGTAAAAAACAGCAGGTGCTAGCGCCTTCTTAGGCTAGTACCTGATATGTTTGGAGAGAATTTGGGGATGGGCGTTTCGCCCCGGGGAGGCGCACCGGTGTTCCGGTTGGCTCTATTCGCGGTCTTTGCCCCAAAATAAGGGGGCTAACTCTGACTCTCGCGAACACAGCAATTGCGCCTATGGACTTCACTAGATTGTGCTGTAGTGATCAGCTTACTTCCTCAACGTTATTACACAATATTTACTGCATTACTTCAAAACTACATATTTGTTGCAAATGCTTTGCGTTATCCAAAGCTTGCAGATCAAAAAATTAACCTTGTGTATCAACTACATAGTTTGTCAACAAAGCAGCAACAGCAACTAAAGTAGCGATCAATTGGAGTTCGATAAATTCCATGATATTTCCTTTTCAAAATTAAATTAAAAACATTTTCAAAACACTATTTACTTGTCGCGAAGTGTTTTTCAAACTGCATCACTTGCGACAGGTGGAATCATAGCGAATCGATAAATATAAATACAATTTTGATTTCCAATATCATCCATTCATAAAACATATATCTTGTCATCGTCAAGAAATAATGTGAATAATTGCACTTTAAAACAACATGTTTGTCGCATAAATTTTGGAAAAATCTCGATTTTTATTTGTTTTTTGCGGTTTTGGGATGCTTCAATTCTTTTTAGGTGCTTGCCTAATAAGATTTGTCTTGTATCAAAGCATTGTTATTTGTCTTTGAGGGCGCCACATTTTCTGCACTGGTTTGCTTGCTCCTCTAGTTTGGTAGATTCAATCGAGCCTGATTGCCGTTTCGAACTTACTGCGATGAATAGAAAAGAAACTACGCACATTGCGTACATTGGCTTGGCTGGCAAAGAGGCGATGCGCGAGCGTGTGATAGGCGGCCATATCGGCCACTTGTATCATCAACACAAAATCAGGGCCTGGCGACACGCGGTAACACTGCTGTACAGAAGGCTCTTTTGCCACCAGCTGCTCAAAGGCGATTTGGTGCTCGGTCGCTTGGTGATCGAGCGTAATTTCGACGACGGCTGTCAAGCCTGCCCCCACTTTTTCTGGTGCCAAGATGGCGACTTGCTTGGCAATCACGCCTGCCTTGACCAAGCGAGCAACCCGCCGCAAACAAGTGGGAGCTGACGCGTGTACCAAGCTGGCCAGCTCTTGATTGCTTAACGCATTATTTATCTGGAGTTGCTGCAAGATGCGCTTATCGAGTTCGTCGAGTGTGGTCATGGCGTGCAATTCATTAAAAATTTTCGATCAAGTATGAATGAAAAATTCACATGAGGTGAGTTAAGTTTAATATTGCCATTATTGATGACATTTTGAAAGAAAATTTCATTCAATATGACATAGCATGAGGCCTTCAAATCATTGTTTCTCTTCAAGCAGAGGTCTCTATGTGTGGCATCGTCGGCGCAGTAGCACAACGCAACATCACTCCTATTTTGTTAGAAGGCTTAAAACGCCTTGAATACCGTGGCTATGATTCCTGCGGCGTGGCTTTGCATGTCGATGGCAAACTGCAGCGCTCACGTAGTACTTCACGTGTGGCCGAGTTGCAAGCGCAAGTCGAACAAACAGGTTTGAGCGGCTTTACGGGCATTGCTCATACGCGTTGGGCCACGCATGGCGCACCGTCGTCTGCCAATGCGCACCCTCACTTTTCTCGCAATGGCGATAACGCTCGCATCGCCCTCGTGCATAACGGCATTATCGAAAACCACGAAGAACTACGCGCTGAGTTGACGCAAGCGGGCTATGTGTTTGAAAGCCAAACCGACACCGAAGTCATCGCGCATTTGGTCGACCATTTATATAACGGTGATTTATTCGACACTGTGCAACAAGCGGTGAAGCGCTTAACCGGTGCCTATGCGATTGCTGTGTTCTGCCGTGACGAGCCGCATCGCGTGGTCGGCGCGCGTCAAGGCTCGCCATTAATCGTGGGCATCGGCAAAGGTGAAAACTTCCTCGCTTCTGATGCGATGGCGTTAGCAGGCACCACAGATCAAATCATTTATCTCGAAGAAGGTGATGTCGTCGATTTGCAATTGCAACGCGTGTGGATCGCGGATGTGAATGGCAAACAAGTCGAACGCGAAGTACGTACCGTGCATGCACACACTGGTGCGGCAGAGTTGGGCCCCTATCGCCATTACATGCAAAAAGAAATTTTCGAACAAGCACGCGCGTTGGGCGATACCTTAGAAGGCATTACGAATATCATGCCCGAGCTGTTTGGTGATAAAGCCTATCGCGTGTTTCAAGAAATCGATAATGTCTTAATCCTCGCGTGCGGCACTAGCTACTATGCCGGCATGACGGCGAAATATTGGATTGAGTCCATCGCCAAAATCCCAGTTAACGTGGAAATTGCGAGCGAATACCGTTATCGCGACAGCGTACCGAATCCTAAGAGTTTGGTCGTCACTATTTCACAAAGTGGCGAAACCGCAGACACTTTAGCCGCACTCAAGCATGCACGCGAACTTGGCATGCCGCATAGCCTAACCATCTGCAATGTCTCGACCAGCGCCATGGTGCGTGAATGCGAGCTGGCCTATATCACACGTGCCGGTGTGGAAGTCGGCGTGGCATCGACCAAAGCCTTCACCACACAACTCGCGGCCTTATTTTTGTTGGCACTGACACTCGCACAAAGCAAAGGTCGTTTGAGCGAAACGCAAGAACAAGATCACATCAAAGCCTTGCGCCATTTGCCAGTCGCCATCACCGCCGTGCTCGCACTCGAGCCACAAATCATTGCCTGGGCAGACGAATTTGCTCGCAAAGAAAATGCTTTGTTCTTAGGCCGCGGCTTGCATTACCCCATCGCGCTCGAAGGTGCATTAAAGCTCAAAGAGATCTCTTACATCCACGCCGAAGCTTACCCAGCAGGCGAACTCAAACACGGCCCACTCGCATTGGTCACCAAAGACATGCCAGTAGTGACCGTTGCACCGAACGACACGCTGATCGAAAAACTCAAATCGAACATGCAAGAAGTTCGCGCTCGCGGCGGTGAGCTTTACGTCTTCGCCGACGCCGACTCCCGCATCGCCCCAAGCGAAGGCGTACACGTGATTCGCCTACCAGAACACTACGGCATGTTGTCACCGATATTGCATACGGTGCCTTTGCAGTTGCTCGCGTATCACACAGCTTTGGCTCGGGGGACGGATGTGGATAAGCCACGCAATCTCGCCAAGAGCGTCACAGTGGAGTGAGGTAATAAAATATTTACTCTTGATCGTTGAAACAGGATTTCAACGATCACGCCACCAACTCGATAACATATGTTGGATTGCTGCGGGAGCATCGTTCAGCCAAGGCGTAGAAAGTTTACAAATGCTGTTACGTCACCAGGGCCAATTTGGCGTTTCGTTGGATCGCGTTTTGTCAATGAGTACTACGCTTTTGCAAAGGCATCGATCTCATTGAATAAACCACTTAAAGTCTCTTCGTTGGTGTAAGGATTAAGAATAACTGCTCTTAGCCAGCGTGCACCACGATAAGTTGGCAGCGACAGGAATATCTTTCTCTTGTGAAGTAAATGTGATTGCAAGCGTGAATTCCAATCATCCCATTCACTTTGTTGAAGCCACGCAGGAACGCCTCGAAAGCAGATGATGTTTGTGTCTGATTTGCCTGCCATTTCTAAAAAAGGGCGTCTCTTTACTTCCTCGATAAAGAAATCTGAGAGCAAATAACTATTTTCTATCAACTGAGCATAGCCACTTCGTCCAATATGCTGTAGTGATAACCATAGCTTTAATATTTCAGCATGACGTGTCCCTTGAACGCTTATTTCACCAAGATTGATGAACTCGCCAGAGTCGCGCATGTAGGGGGCATGAATTCGAAAAGCATTGACCAAGGTTCCCATATCTCTGAAAAGAACCATGGCACAAGTCTTGGCGACATAGAGCCATTTTTGCGGGTTGAACGTAATTGAATCGGCATGTTCAATGCCGACCAATCTCTGACTCTGACTTTCCGATAAAACTAATGCTCCCCCATACGCCGCATCGACATGAAACCAGAGTCCATATTGGCGGGCCACTTCGCTGATTTCTACTAGTGGATCAATACTCCCGGTCGTTGTTGTGCCCGCCGTGGCCACAACACAGAAGGGCGTTTTACCGTTTTGCTTCGCGCTCTCAATCGCAATTCTCAATTCTCTTACATCCATTTTCGAGTCAGAATTTGTCTTGATTGGGATCACCGCTGATGCACCCAGACCAAGAAGCATGGCCGCTTTCTGAATGGAGGTATGCGCCACTTCGGAAGCGAACAAAACGGGTGAAGATGTTTGCCCGGTTATACCGTGATTAAACGCGTCAAATTTCACATTGCGCGCAACAGCTAAGGCTTGAAGATTGGCTAGACTTCCACCGCTGAGCATCACGCCGCCAGCATCGTTGCTAAAGCCAAACAAAGTCGCAAACTCTCGAAGCAAAAGGGACTCTAATCGTGACAACAACGGTGACATTTCCAGACTCAGCATATTGTTATTGATCGCCGAAGTCACCATTTCGCCCAAAATAGAAAAGGTGGTCGGCATGGAGTCCATATGTCCGATGAAAGACGGATTTGCCGCGTTCATTGAACTGGCTAGGATCGTTTGTAGTTGATTGAGTATTTCGTGTTCCGAAATAGGTTGGTCTGGAATCTCTATCCGAAATGGAAGCGGTGTTGTTTGTGGCAATGGCGAACTGATGCTTGCAGTTTGTAAGTGATTCAAAAGAATCCCGAAAACTTGCTGGGCGAGTTGATCTATTTCAGCTTTGTTCTCGCCTCGAGGGTCGATGAAGGCAGATGAAGGAAATTGAGATTGATTCATATCATTCTATTGAGAAAATTCAGAGTAATACCGAGGGCTCGATTAGTTTAAAGTCACGGTCACGAATGTACACGAATTCAATTTTACCTGACGCACCATTGCGAATTGCGGTCACTTTAACGATGGGTCGATAGCATTCGTCCAGACGCTTTATGACTTAGTCCAAATCTCGCTAAACAATGAAGCATAAATCTAGTGGGCGTGATCCGGGGAAATATGCTTTTTCTCAAGTTAAAACCCTTGAATATGGATGTTGATTTTTGATTGCCAGATCTAAAAGCCTAACGGTCTACGGTAGGCGTTTCACGTTCAAAAGGTTCGATCTACCATTTCATGAACGGCGGAGCCGACAAAGGATGGCGAGCAAACCATCCGCCCGCTGCTTTCATTAGCATCTTGTGGAACCCAGCGTTGGGAAATTCTTGTTTCAAGCGCTTCATGAACGGTGATGGCACTCCTCCTAAAATCAATCCAAGTGAGAAGTCCGCAAGGTCGGCTCGTCTAAATACTTCCAGTAAGGGAAACTTGTCTGTGATCGGCCCACGAATGGTTCGAATCTTGTGGTGGAGGTCAATGAGTAAGCTGATCTCTTCTTCCCATTGTGTTAATTCATGCATCTTGAGGTACTGCATGGCTTCCCGTATGGAAGGCGGTAGATAGTCTACGGTGTGATCAGACCAGATTCCGATGTCGTGATGACAGGCAGCAATGATCAGTTTGTGTCGATCTTCATCGTTGCACGGTGCCAAAGCGAAGCAGCAATGTAGCATCCGGTAAACGTGATTTTTGTAGCCGTGGTAATCGGTACCAATTCTCTCCTGCCATGGTGTAAGAATTTGTTCGACAAGGGGAAGGGTTGGGTAGATGGTCAAATCGTTGCTCATAGAGATGCTCACTATTAATGTTGGTGCGTGCATTATTCTAGAAAAGGCATAGTATAGAAAGTGGCTTAAATTAATTATTTCAGTAATAATAGGCCATTATGAAAAATCACGAACCAACTCCGCTTTCCGTCGTCGTCATCGCCTTTGATCGAATCAGCCCGTTCCATCTGGCCGTCCCTTGCGTGGTGTTTGGAGAAGCGCATCCCGGCTGTCCCGAGCTTAAGTTCAAAGTGTGTGCTGCTGCGCCGGGCACATTGCGAACATCGACTGGATTTAATATCACGATAGACTACGGACTTGCGGCGCTTCGGCATGCAGACATTGTCATCGTGCCCAGTTGGCGCGACCCGGCGGAGAAACCGCCAGCGCCTTTACTGAAGGCCTTAACTGCCGCGCATTCCAGAGGTGCAAAAATAGTTGGTCTATGTCTCGGCGCCTACGTACTCGCAGAGGCAGGCCTGCTTGACGGACTGTCTGCGACGACGCACTGGGCTTATGCAACGGATTTTTCCAAGCGTTATCCTCAAATTAATCTCGATGCCAATGTGCTCTATGTTGAGGAAAATGCCATCGTGACTTCAGCTGGGACGGCCGCTGGAATTGACTGCTGTCTTTATTTGTTGCGCCAACAATATGGATCCGAAGTAGCAAATAGCGTTGCTCGTCGACTCGTGGTGCCGCCATATCGTCAAGGTGGCCAAGCACAGTACATCGAACAGCCTATTCCAGAATCACAGGCCCATTCGCGTATCTCGGATTTGTTTGATTGGTTACGAGAAAACCTGCATGCGCCTCACACCGTCGATTCTG
Source organism: Oxalobacteraceae bacterium (assembly GCA_947464955.1). Taxonomy (GTDB): domain Bacteria; phylum Pseudomonadota; class Gammaproteobacteria; order Burkholderiales; family Burkholderiaceae_D; genus Undibacterium. Next base: position 5,006 of record CANHZI010000126.1, on the reverse strand, counting down.
TGGCTGAACATGTCAACATGAGTCGAAGAACCTTTACGCGCCAGTTCAAGCAATTGACGGGGACGAATTTTCTGTCTTGGCTGCAAGCTCAGCGCTTGACCTACGTCCAGCGTCTGCTGGAATCGACGGATGCCTCTATTGAGGCGGTGGCGGAAAGGGCAGGTTATGGATCGCCTGAATCACTTCGATTACATTTCCGGCGACAATTTGGTCTCTCACCAACGGAATGGAGAAGGCAGTTTCGAGGCGAATAGCAGGCAACTTAAGCAGCCATTAAAATGGCTAGTTTAAGCGATGTTTGCTTTATAAAAAATATCGACTTCAAAACATTGTGTTCGAGTTTGCTGATTTTTCAGGGATTGGCTGACCAACATCCCAATGCTCGACAATCTTTCCGCCCTGCACACGGAAGATGTCTACATAGGCTTGGCCACGCTCATTGAGGTCGGCTGGATTGTCTAAACAGTGGCTATGAATCACCACGAGATCTTTTTCTGCGATGGCACGTTTGATGACGCATTTCAAGGTGCCATTCTCGGCGAACTTGGCGAAACCATTGATAAAATTGTCGCGCCCATCTTTTCCTTCAGGGTTATGCTGTATATAAGTGGTTGGTGATATGAATATTAATGCAGCCTTTGTCGGCATTCGCTGGGTAAAAGCCATATCGTAAAAATCGACAACGATCTTTTTGTTTGTGGCCGTGTCCGATGGGGCAGCATATGCCGATGACGCGATAGAGATTGTTAGCAAAGTTAAAAAGAACAATTTCATAGTAGTCGAAAAAGGTAAATGTAGCGCCGAAAGCGCGTTTAAGATGGCTGGTCTGGATTGGCAAGTGCCTGTTTCCACTTGGTGTGACGACGGCACAAGAATCTTGCATCGAGCATCGCAGACCAGCCGACAGTACCAGTATCAACATAATCTGTTTAGCAATAGCGGTACACCAAGAGGCGTGGCGAATACTATAATTGTCAACCACGCAAGGTAAGCTTGGGGGGATCTATGCGACGAAACCGAAAGTCGGGGTCATCGCAGTGATGGATATAGCCAAAGGCGAGGTTCTTATACTTCGATGTTTGTTTGATCTGATATCGAAGATGAAATGAACGGCAATGCTTACTACCTGATACTGAGGATTGTCTCAATAGCCCAATTGTGAAGAGGATTTTCCGCTACCCTCCGGTGCCATGCCGCCACTACATCGAAGGATTGTGGGTTTGCATCAAATTTGAGTGTTCTAAAATTTCCAAGGCGAGCCATCGCAGAAGGAATAAAGGCGATTACGTCATTTACAGACAGGAAGCTCTGTAAGAATGTGTAGCACGGCAATGTGGCAATGACGTTCCTCGTCACACCTTGCTGATTTAGAAAATGATCGACCGTATCGCTAAAATAAAAAGCACTATTGTTCATAGCGACATGAGGAAATTTTGACAGGTCACTGAGATTTTGTACTGCATCGGGTATTCTTGATTTTGCGTTGACGATGCACGAGTAGTAGTCCTCCTTGATCAATGTCTGGTTAAGCCTGTCGTCAATAAAATCTTTGAAGCCAATTAAAATGTCGGCCTCCCCCGATGCCAGCATTTCTTCGTGGGTTCTTTGATCAAAGTCCAGGATTTTGAATTTTATATTTGGTGCAGATCTTACGGCGGCTTGCACAATGAGTGGTACATAAGAAAGCTGTGCGTATTCATTCGCTATGATGGTGAATGTCTTTTTGATGGATGCCAGGTCAAATGGAAGAGTTTCATAGACATTGTCGAACTCGTGTATGACACGCTCAAACCTTGAGCAAAGTTCGTAGGCAAAGTCGGTAGGTTTTAGGCCGTTGCTTTGACGCAAAAATAGCTCGTTTTTGAATTCTTCTCTTAATTTCTTCAAATACCCACTGACGGCTTGCTGTGTCAAACCGGTCTCGGACGCGACCTTGGAGACGTTTTTTTCTTTGACGAGTTTGACGAAAACTCTCATGTGCCTGATTTCTATCTTGTCCATCATAAATATTTGTATCTCTTACAGGTAATCTCTGTTTGTCATTGTATCACCCGCCTCCTAGAATCTCCTCTCTTTCAATCATTCGAGATAAATTTATGAAAACTGTCGTCGTAATCGGAGCACTTGGCATGATGGGACAAGCAGCACTTAGTGGGTTAACGAGGCACAAGGTAGTCACAGCGAGTCGATCGGGTAAGGGCTGTGACTTTCAAGTAGATATTACAAATAAGGATTCATTGCGCAAATTGTTTGAATCTGTTGGCGAGTTTGATGCGGTTGTTAATACCGTGGGCCATTGCGAATATGCACCGTTTCAAGAAATGACCTCTGACCAATGGGCAACAACGATTCAAAGTAAGATGCTTGGCCAAATCAATGTCGTTCATGTTGGCCTTGAATATATCAAGGATGGCGGCTCTTTTACCTTGATTTCTGGAATACTAAACATGAAACCGGTGCCGCAGGCCATCGCTGACGCTACTACAAGTGGGGCGATTGACACCTTCGTAAAATGCGTTGCACATGAATTGCCTCGTGGAATTCGCATTAATGTAGTCAATCCCACTGTATTGGAGGAGGCGATGGATGTGTATGGAGACATGTTGCGCGGATTTCAGCCGGTTCCGGGGGCTCTGGTCGGAAAGGCATTTGAACGATCTGTCGATGGTTTTGTTACTGGCCAAGTTCTATTTGTTGATGCATAAAGCTTTGTCTTAACGCGATTTTCGATGAGACACCGACCGGATAACTATTTAATTGGCGCAGGTATGAGCGATCGTAAGATCGATGCTTGCAGCCAATTACATTTTTTCTCAATTGGTTCAGACGTAGTGATCGCGACTTGATCAGATAATTTTCTAGTTTAAAGCGATGAAGCCTTCAGTAGCTCACGCTATTTTATGTTCAATAGATCCCGCAATACCCAGAATATTTCGCATTTTTTTAGCATGCGTTGCATAGAATGATTCATTAATGGACGAGGAATGAAGATCCCTTACTATCACATTGATTCCTTTACCAAAAAAGCCTTTGGTGGCAACCCAGCTGGTGTCTGTATCCTCGACAGTTGGCTTGAAGATGCTACTTTGCTCAATATCGCCAGAGAAAACGGATTGGCGGAAACTGCTTTCATCATCGGGGCTCATGGTAAGTACCAAATCAGATGGTTCACGCCTGATATCGAAATGGATCTTTGCGGACATGCAACGCTCGCAGCGGCACATGTGGTCGCTAACTACCTGGAGAGTGTTAGCCATATCCAATTTGTATCCTCAACCGATACACTCGATACCAGAATCGAAGACGGATTAATATCAATGTTGCTCCCAAGGCGAATTCCGGAAATCGCGATTCCTCCGCAGATATTGCTAGATTCCGTCAACGTAAAGCCAGTTGCAGTTTTAAAATCTCGTGACTATCTATTCGTTTACGATAACGAAGAGGATGTGAAAAACATCTGGATCAAAACAGAGCTGTTTAATCAAATTAACCTCGATCCTGGTGGACTGTGTGTGACTTCTCCCGGGTCTACGGTCGACTTTGTTTCAAGGTATTTCACGCCACAATCGACAATCCTTGAAGACCCTGTTACAGGCTCCGCACATTGCACGCTCATTCCCTATTGGGCAAACAGATTGGGCAAGACGGTGCTGACAGCCAGACAAGTTTCGCAAAGAATAGGCGATCTGTATTGTGAGGATCAGCAAAATGCCGTGGTTGTTGCTGGCCATGCGCTTACATACAAGATTGGGGAAATACTGATCGACGTTTGAAAAATACCTAAGGCCAAGTTCGAAGGCGACAACTGGAAGTGTTCGACCGGACTTAAGATCACCTCCGTTTTCCCCTAGGTTTTATGTCTATAATATCGAAGAAACTAAACCTTTCTTTTGTAGTATTCGCGATGTCTGCCAAATTGAAACTCGTTTTTTTGTGGTTTATTTTGCTTTGCCCCAACGCCTTTGCACAGCAAAATTCATTACGTTTCCTCGCTCCGGATGTGGCGACAATGCCAGAAGGCCGCATTACAAAAACGGCCAATAATAAGATATATAGTGAAGGCTACGTTCCGGATTTCGAAAACGCACTAGCTGCGGTACTTGGATTGAAAGCGGTTCATGTGATGTTATCGCGCAAACGTATGGAACTGCCAGAAATACTGTCTAGTATCGATGTAGCTTGCTTTGCATCCCCAGCTTGGAGAGGTAGTTCAGCCGACCTTTATGATTGGGTGAAGTTGCCACTGATGAATATCGATTACGTATTGGTTGGCGATAAAAATATGCCACCGATAACGAAACAAAGTGACTTAATTGGAAAGCATATCGGCACCTTATTGGGCTATCGTTACCCCGAGATAGAGTACCTATTTGAAAAAAAACTTGCATACCGTGAAGATGCGCCCACACACGATAGTGCAATATTAAAACAAAAGTTAAAACGTACTGACTACACCATCGTCCGTCAAACCCAATTTCGCTATCTCCAAAAAATAGATGTTAACTTTGCCAACTTAATGGCATCACCACTTATTGTTTCAAGCACGCCAGTTTACTGCGCACGCATCAAAACTAGTCAATTATCACAAGAACGTTTTGAGGCGGCACTGCACCAACTTGCTAAGGAAAAAACCTTAGAAAGATTACTTGCGAAGTACTTGCCACACGACTAAATTGAGTAACAAGAATGGAGCTGCGCACGGGAGGCTCAATGCAGTGTCGAGTAGGGCTTGACTTACATTCTTGTTTATTTAGTGCACAGGGCGAGGCATCAGTTTTGCTGAAAATCGCGCCTGTATGCAGAAGGTGAAGTACCCAAGGTCTCAGCGAAATACCTACGTAAAATAATTGCCGAACCGAAGTGAGCTTCCCCCGAAATTTAGTTCCCCAAAGGTGACGTAAAATAAACGTAACTTTGGAAAGACAAATGATGAACAGGATACCAAAAAAAGCTTACACGACCGAGTTTAAAGAACTGGCCGTTAAACGTGTTTCAGATGGTGAAGC
>CANHZI010000125.1 GCA_947464955.1 Oxalobacteraceae bacterium | reverse complement strand
TTCTACGATCCTATGATCGCTAAGATGATTGTGTGGGGCAAAGATAGAACAGAAGCCTTGGCACGTATGGCACAAGCTTTGTCGCAGTACCAAATTGTGGGCTTGAATTCGAACATCGCTTTCTTGTCTCGCTTGATTGAGAGCCAGGCATTTTCCACTGCGGATTTGGATACCGGCCTGATTGAACGTAACCACGACGCCTTGTTTCCAACGCCTGCAGCCGCGAGTTTGCATGCCTTGTCTTTCGCTGCCGTGGCATTGATCACCAGTGAAAAGCAAAACGGTAGTGATCCATGGCAAAGCAGCACAGGCTGGCGTATGAATAGCCAATTGCAACGTGGTTTGAAGTTCGAAGAAGAACATCAAAAGCATGAAGTAACGGTGGTCTACGCACAAGATGCATGGACAGTTTCCGCCAAAGGCGCTTCTCAAGATGTACGCTTGGTGCGTCAAGCAGGCAATGAGTTCGTGTTAGCGATGGCAGAACAAACCGTGAACGGTACCGTGGTACGTGATGGTGAGCAGTTCCATGTTTTCACCCAAGGTGTGCATACCGTCTTGCATTACAACGACGTCTTGGCACATGCCGGTGAAGCCGAAGCAGAAGGTGGTCGTTTGACCGCACCAATGCCAGGCAAGATCGTCGCGGTGGTAGTAAAGAATGACCAAGAAGTGAAAAAAGGCGAAGCCTTATTGATCATGGAAGCGATGAAGATGGAACATACGATCTCTGCACCGCACGATGGTGTGGTCGAGGAAGTTTTGTATGCGGTTGGTGATCAAGTCACTGAAGGTGCACCTTTATTGAATTTTAAGCAGTAGTGATTGTAGAACCCCTCTCCCGCAAGCGGGAGAGGGGCAGGGGTGAGGGCGGTGCAGATTCGCCGCAAACTTTGAAAAGTAAGCTGAAATTTTTAGAAGAGTATAGAACTTCATGCGATTTTCTTGTTCAACTTCCCTCACCCCAACCCCGGCATTTGAAACTCGCCGCTTGCGGGCGAGGGGAGTGAAAACCTAGGCGAATATGGAAAACATTTCTCCTCACCATGCGCAGAAAATCCCTGAGGATTTGAAAGCATTTGCAAGAGAAATGCGTAAGAAAATGCCGGATGCAGAACAATTGCTTTGGCATCTAATTCGAAACAGAAGAATGGCGGGTGCCAAGTTTCGTAGACAGCATCCAGTGGGACGCTATATTCTTGATTTTTATTGCGTAGAGAAGAGATTAGCTATTGAATTGGATGGTGGTCAGCATATTGAACAACAGTCATATGATCGAGACCGCGATGAATATTTGGAACACCAAGGCATTGAGGTTCTACGTTTTTGGAACAACCAAATGCTGTTAGAAACTGAGGCAGTTCTTGAAGTGATTTATTCAAAGATCAACGAATAAAACCCTTGTCTGCAAGTGACACGATCTAAACGCAGGGCAAGGTTGCGGGTGGTTGAGTGAACTTTATCTGATCTTATATTGGCAGTTTGAACATGAACATCATTTATTACGCAACAGGTGCCGACCCAGAAGTATGGTTGAAAGCCTTTCGCCAATACTTACCCGATGCCCAGATTCGAGTTTGGGAAGAGGGCGACACCGCACCGGCTGATTATGCATTGGTGTGGAAACCACCTGCGACGATGCTGCGTGGCCGTACTGAGTTGAAAGCGATTTTCAATCTTGGTGCTGGCGTTGATGCGATATTGCAGCTCGGTGATGCGCTTCCTGCTGGTGTTCCTTTGATTCGTGTTGATGATGCAGGTATGGGTGTACAGATGGCGGAATATGTGGCGCATGCGGTCTTGCGTCATTTCCGTCGCTTCGATGAATATCAGTATTCCCAAGATGCGAAACAATGGCAACCATTAGCGCCGCATCGTAAAGAAGAGTTTAGTATCGGCGTGTTAGGCTTGGGTGCATTGGGCCAGCGTATTATTGAAGGCATGCAGGTATTTGGTTTTCCTTTACTCGGATGGAGTCGTTCACCGAAGAAAATCGACGGTGTGCAGTGCTTTGATGGTGAAGTCGGCTTGAATGCATTTCTGAGCCAAACCAAGGTGCTGGTGTTGATTCTACCTTTGACGAAAGAGACTGAGAATTTATTAGATCAGTCGAAGCTGTCGTTGCTGAAGTCTGGGGCCTATGTGATTAACGTCGCCCGTGGTGCGCATATTGTTGAAGAAGATTTGTTGAGTTTGATTCAGTCTGGTCATATTGCTGGCGCTACTTTGGACGTGTTTCGTGAAGAGCCTTTGCCACCAAGCCATCCATTCTGGCAAGAAAAACGTATAAACATCACCCCGCATATTTCAGCATTGACCGTGCGGGATGAAAGTGCAAAACAGATTGCAGGAAAAATCGCCTCGCTTGAGCGTGGGGAAACAGTCGCTGGCTTAGTTGACCAGTTGAAAGGATATTGAAATGGTCGTATTAGCAAAACAAGTGAACCTGCCTTTGCGCGTCAAGATTGTGGAAGTCGGTCCACGTGACGGTTTGCAGAATGAAAAAGAAACCATTTCTGCCGAAGTGAAAATTGAACTCGTCGACCGTTTAACGAAAGCGGGTTTTGCAAATATCGAAGCGGCTTCTTTTGTTTCGCCAAAGTGGGTGCCACAAATGGCCACTTCCACCGAAGTAATGGCAGGTATCGCACGCAAAGCAGGTGTCATTTATTCGGCATTGACGCCCAATATGAAAGGCTTCGAAGCGGCGTTAGCCGCTGGCGCAGACGAAGTGGTGATCTTTAGTTCAGCTTCGGAAGCGTTTGCACAGAAAAACATTAATTGTTCGATAGCCGAATCGATAGAACGTTTCCGCGATGTGGCAGCTGCGGCGAAACAGCATGGCATTCGCCTGCGCGGCAGTATCAGTTGTGCGTTTGGTTGCCCCTATCAAGGTCAAGTGACGCCTGAAGAAGTGGCGGCCGTTGTCAAGCTAATGCGCGATTTAGGCTGCGATGAAATCGACATTGCCGACACGATTGGTGTCGGCACACCACGTCATGTGCAGGCAGTGATGCACCGCGTTTCGCAAGAATTCCCTGTTGATCAAATCTCTGGGCATTTTCATGATACATACGGTCAGGCTCTAGCGAATATTTATGCCAGTATGGAAGTTGGCGTCAGTATCTTCCATTCTTCAGTAGCGGGCTTGGGTGGATGTCCATATGCCAAAGGCGCGACAGGCAATGTAGCGACAGAGGACGTGTTGTTCATGATGAATGGATTAGGCATAGAGACCGGCGTTGATCTCGACCAAGTGGTCGATGCGGGTCAGTTTATTTCCCAGCATCTTGGTCGCAAGGCAGTGAGCCGTGCGGGCAACGCGATTGCCGCCAAGCGCTTAGCTTGAAGCTCGGTGTTGGGTGCGAACTGCGGTGAGTTCTTTGTTTTCTCCACTAACGTATCTCACGCAAGCGCCTAAGTTGGCACCTAAACTGTCCTCTTATTGCGATCCGCAAAAAGGAAAAGATAATAATTTCAATCTTCTTCGTTTTATCGCAGCCTTTGCGGTTCTGTTTGGTCATTGCTACGCCTTGCTCGGGCGTCCTGAGCCATTAGGATCGACTCTCGGTATGAGTATCGGTTCGATCGCGGTCGATATCTTCTTTGTTAGCAGTGGTTTTTTGGTCGGTGCAAGTTTGATTCAGCGTCAAAGTGTGATCGACTATCTCTTGGCGCGATTTCTTCGTATCTTTCCCGCGCTATGGGTGATGTTGTTATTGGTGGTGTTGGTACTTGGTGCAGCGCTGAGTACTTTTGCTTTGTCTGAGTACTATCAAGATCCACAAACTTATAGACATATCGCAAAATCAGCTAGCTTAGTAACTGGGATTAATTTTCATTTGCCTGGATTGTTTCACGATAATCCCTATCCAAGTGTGGTGAATGGGTCATTATGGACCATGATCTATGAGCTCTCGATGTATGGATTGCTCTTATTGATATGGGTTTCTTATCATTCTCTAGCGAAGTATTTTTCGCGAGGCCTAGCTCTTTGCCTCACATTATTGCTTGGATATTTTGCATATCGAACGCTGGCATTTCGCTATATCCTCGACGCTAGGCAGTTCATGCATTTAGCCCTCATGTTTTTCAGTGGCACACTGTATTACCTTGCTCGACACTACATTCCTCTAAAAGCAGTAGTTGCGTTCATCATGGCATTTGCTTTGGCTTTATGCGCGATTCTCGATAAGAGTATTTTTTCTGTGGTCTATATTGTCAGCCTACCGTATCTGGTTTTTTCTATTGCTTATCTTCCTTCTGGAACAGTGCGATTATTTAACCGTGGTGGTGATTACTCATATGGCGTCTACATCTATGCGTTTCCATTACAGCAGGCAGTCGTTGCCTTAATTCCTGGCATTGAGGTCGATCGCTTATTTGTGATCTCTAGCGCGATCACGCTTTTCTGTGCAGTGTTGTCGTGGCATTTATTGGAGAAGCCGGTGATGGCACGACGCGGGAAATTGTTCGATTTTATAAAAGCAAACTTGGCACGGTAGTCATTTCTCATTTTTACCGATAGTCCCTACTTGTCGCTGGCAAGTTTCTCGTTACAATAGCGAGCACTGTTCGCCCTTTTTTAAATTCGATTTCGGGGCTTTTTTAACAAGGACTAAATCATGGCAATGGACGTAATTGACTATCAAATTTTTGGTGACGACATGCAATATGTCGAGGTCGAGCTAGACCCGAACGAATCTGTCGTCGGTGAGGCGGGTTCGATGTTCTATATGGAAGATCAGATTCGTATGGAAACCATATTTGGTGATGGTTCAGCCTCAAATAGCGGCCTGTTAGGTTCCTTGCTTGGTGCAGGTAAGCGTTTGATCACAGGTGAATCGATGTTCACCACGATTTATTCAAACCAAGGATCAGGTAAGCGTAAAGTTGCTTTTGGTGCGCCCTACCCAGGCCGTATTATTCCTGTGAAGCTCGACCAAATCGGTGGTACTTTGTTGTGTCAGAAAGATGCCTTTTTGTGTGCTGCCAAAGGCGTTTCACTCGGTATTGCATTCCAAAAACGCCTTGGCGCCGGTTTCTTTGGCGGCGAGGGTTTTATTCTGCAAAAGCTTGAAGGTGACGGTTTGGCGTTTGTGCATGCGGGCGGTGCCTTGAAAGAACGTGTTTTACAGCCAGGTGAAACTCTTCGTGTCGATACCGGTTGCGTAGTAGCGTTCACCGCTGACGTTGATTTTGATATTCAGTTTGTGGGCGGCGTCAAAACTGCTTTGTTCGGCGGCGAAGGCATATTCTTCACCACGCTGCGGGGACCAGGGAAGGTCTGGCTACAATCCTTACCTTTAGGGCGTATGGCTAATCGTATTGTTGGTGCATCTAAGATTGGTGGCGGTCAAGGAGCGGAGCAAGGTTCAGTATTGGGCGGGCTCGGTAATTTGTTTGAACGTAATTAGACTCTCACCAATGCAAAAAGGCGAACCTCGGTTCGCCTTTTTTTCTTGTGCAGCTAGTGCTCAGTAGCTATACGAGAAACGGAGATTGATGCGATTGCTCTGATTGTTCTGATTGGCACTGCTGCGCGTCACATTTAGTATGGTGACAATGCCATTCTTCCAGTTCATGTCGGCGCCGAACGCAATGATCGTCACTCTGCGGTCAAGTTCATTGGCCGGAATAAGATAGATCGCATCTGGGAAATCGACATAATTTATTTTGAGGCTATTTCGTTTGGCCGCATCTTTTTGAACTTCCATGCGTAAGCGAGGAATCAATTGACCCCACGGTGTTTCTATCGCCATCTCACTATTGAAGCCTACGGTGCTACGTTGACTACGCATCGATTGTTGATGATAGTGCAAAAGATACGGAGTCGCGCCCGATTCTGTGTAGGGATCGAGCGATAGATTCGATAAATCGAGCTTAACGAAGGGTGAAAATTTAATCGTCGCAAGTTCTAGATCGCCGCTAACCGCGCTCGATGAGAACGCTTGTGTACCATGCCATTCACCATATGCGAGTGCTCCCGCATTTGCTTCATAGCGCTGATATCGATTGCCGATTTGGTTGGCTCCAGCTAAGAAGGAAAGACGTAGGCTGGGAATCAATTGGGTAGTGAGATAGCTGGCAACAGTATTGGCTGACGCCGTCATGTTAGCTCCAACTGATGCTAACTCGTGACGATCTCTAGCATACCCGACACCAAAGCCTATCGTCGTGCTGCTTGAGCCGAAGCAGCGATCCATGCCGGCGCTGTAGCCCATTGTGGTGTACTTGCTGCCATCACGTCCACGATAAGAGCCATAGCTATTGAGTCCAGAGAACCATGCGCCCATCCGGTTACATGATTGTGTACTATTTTTTTCCAAGGTCGCGCTGGTGTTTCTATTTTGTGATGCGATCTCTAATAGTCGTCCATTGAATTGGTCGATCTGCACCTGTTCGAAATGGCGCACCATCGTGGTTGCTGCCGTATGTGTGGCGAGAACACCTTTATCGACACTAGGATCTGGCCTAGGGCTTACTGTGATCGTGAGCGTCGCAGGATTGGAATTGCCGCCTATTGTGCTAGCTTGAAAGACGATCGTGTCAACACCGCTAAAACTTGGATTTGAAACATAGCTTAATTGGCTGCCATTGAGGCTGAAACTACCGTGTGCAGGTGGAGTCAATACCTTAAAACTCAAACCTGTGAAAACTGGGCCGCTGATGGCTCTTGCTAGATCAATGTTGCTTGCTTTACCGCTCTCCACCATGATTTGCAGAGCAGTGGCCGAAGGCGCAACTGCAGTTATTTGGATCTTTATTTCAAGCGTTGCGAATACCCCTGAACTCCCTTCAGCGCTGAGCACAAGCGTATCTGTACCGATGAAATTTGTTGTTGGTGTGTACACCAGGGCGTTGCCGTTAAGCGATGCCGTACCGTGTGCAGAAGCGCTGGAAATCGTGTACTTGAGCGCACCGTTGATGGTAGGAAGCGTGATCGAATTATTTCTGCTATTCGCCTCCACCGTGGTACTTAAGCTGCTGATTTGAATCGGCGCGATATTAATCGCAACTGGTACGGGATTAGAGCTTCCCTCGGCGTTGCTGGCACTGATCGTCATGTTATCGCTGCCTGAATAACCAGCGCTAGGTGTGTAATACAAATCGAGGCCGTCCAACACGACAGTGCCGTGCTGGGGCGCATTCACAATAGCAACTGCCGTTGCGTTGCCAACAATGCTTGGTTTGATTAAATTACGCACGCTATTTGCCGCGACTTGTATAGAGAGTGGGTTTATCACTGGTACTGGTGGCGAAACAAAAATAGTGATGAGTGCTTGATTCGAAGTGCCTCCGAGCCCAGTTGCTGTAACACGGAAACTATCGGTTCCTGAGTAACCAGGGTTGGGTGAATAAAGAATACTCAAACCGTTGGAAGTAACGGCACCTTTTTGCGCTTGACTCGTTATCGTCAGTTGGCTTGCATTGCCAACGACCACAGGAGTAATGGAGTTATTGGTGCTATTCGCTTTTATTGTGACACTCATGTCCGAGATTGTTGGTGCCGTTGGACTTACAGTGATCGTCAGTGTTGCGATGCTTGAGTTGCCGCCAGCACCCGATGCCATTACTTGGATTTGGTCTGCCCCGAAGAAGCCAGGATTCGGTGTATAGAGCACCGTAAGCCCGCTGATAGTCGCGGTTCCTTTTTTGGGCGCCTCGGCGATGACGAGAGCATTCGCGTTACCTGATACGAGCGGTTTGAGTACATTGCTACGACTGTCAGCTAATACCGTGGCGGAGAGCCCTGCGACTTCTGGCGCAGTCGGGCTTACTTCGATCGTAATGATTGCGGGCTCAGTATTGCCTTTAACGCTAGTGCCGATGAAGGTGATGCTGTCTGTCCCGATAAAGTTGCGCTCCGGTGTATAGATAATGTTGAGCCCACTCACGCTTGCAATACCATGGCTAGGCAATTGTCTGAGTGTGAGGCTCGCAACCTCTTTTGATATGACAGGAATCAAGGTATTTGACGTGGTGTTTGCTACAACGCGGATTGTCGAATTTGTTGCTGTCGGCAATGGCCCTAACACTTTAATGGCGATATTGGCTGGTGATGAATTGCCACCGGGTCCAGATGCAATGTAGCTCACGGTGTCATCACCTTGAAAGCCTGGGTTCGGTGTGTAAACAAGATTCAAGCCATTGACATTCACGGTACCGTGACTCGCTCCACCAACGATAGAAAGCGCTGACACGCTGCCGCTTACTATTGGCGTGATGAGGTTGTTAGAACTGTTTGTATTGATCGAGACCGCTAAATTATTTGCGATAGGGCTCGAACCCAGCACGACAATCGCCACAGTCGCAGTATTTGAAATACCGCCTGGGCCAGTTACTGTGAACTTGAGGCTATCGTCTCCGATATAAGTGCTATTGGGCGTGTAAACGATATTGAGACCGTTCACACTTGCAGTTCCATGTAGCGGCGGACTGACGATAGTGATACTTTGCACAGTCCCGCTATAAGTAGGCGTAAGTAAATTCGCCGTACTATTGGAAGGGACAGTGATGCTCGAGTTGCTTGCAGTCGGTGTTGTCGCATTGACTGTAATCGATAGTGTCGCGGTGTTCGAATTACCGCCTGGGCCAACAGCGGTTACCGCGACTGCGTCTGATCCAGCAAAGCCGTTATTTGGTGTGTAGATGACGTTTAATCCATTCACACTCGCGGATCCGTTTTGCGGTGGGGTCGAGATGATGAGGCTTGTGGCGGCTCCTTGAACACTGGTTCTCAGAATATTTCCTATGCTGTTGCCACTCACAGTGAAACTGTTGGTTTCAACGGTCGGCGCGGGCGCGGTAACGGTAATGCTAATAATGGCGGGAGTCGACGATCCGCCAGGTCCATTCGCAATGACTGAAATCGAATCAGGCCCAAAGTAGTTGAGATTTGGGGTATAGATTAGGTTCGATCCACTGACAGCAGCGATGCCATTCGCTGGCGCTGAAACGATTGAAACACTGGTCACGCTGCCAGTGCTCGTGGTGGCAATCGGGAATGATTTGCTGTTCGCTGGCAAAGTCACGCTACTCGAACTCATTGATGGTGGCGGCGCAAGTACAGTAATACTGATTCTTGCTGGTAAAGAACTGCCGCCGATACCCTGTGCGCTAAGCATCAAACTATCTTCGCCGACAAAGTTCGCCATTGGGGTATAAGCGATATTGTTACCATTGACGACCGCTGTGCCATGGGCGGGGGCTGTGCTAATTGTGAGCGTTTGGAAGCTGCCAGTAATGATTGGAGAAATTAAATTCGCGGTGCTATTCGACGCGACAGTGACTGTCGTAGTTGCGACTACTGGGATGGGTGGTGTGACAGTGATGGTGACGGTTGCTGGTAGTGATGCGCCACCAGGCCCAGTCGCGAAATACACAATAGAGTCACTGCCAGAATAACCCTGGAGAGGTGTGTAGTAGAGACTGCTACCAATGACTTTTGCCGTACCATGAGCAGGCATTTGAGAAATCGTAATGCCTGTTACTTGCCCAGAAGCGTTGTTTGCAAGACTATTCTCGAGGCTGTTGGCGGCGACTGTCAGCGCACTTGAATTAACTGTCGGCGCAGGTGGGACAACAGTAATCGAAACTTGAGCGGGCGCAGAGTTGCCGCCTGGCCCTGATGCTAGCACCGTGATTTGGTCTTCGCCGAAATAGCCATTGCTAGGCGTGTATAGAATATTGAGTCCGGAAATCTGCGCCAGCCCATGGGCCGGTCCATTGACAATCGCGAGATTCGTCGTGAGGCCGCTGAGTGATGGTGTGATCGTATTGCCGACACTGTTCGTGTTCACGGTGATGCTGCTAGGGCTGATTGTTGGTGGTAGCGGCGTTACTGTAATTGAGATGGTGGCTGGTGCTGAGTTTCCGCCTGGTCCACTTGCGGTAAAGCCTATGCTATCAGTGCCGCTATAGCCAGCATTTGGCGTATAAACCAAGTTTAATCCATTGGTACTCACGGTACCGTGCTGCGGCGGCGTGCTAATCGCGACTGTTGTCGCGTTTCCCGAAATACTGGTTGTAAGCGTATTCGATACGCTATTTGCTGTCACGGTGAAACTCGTGTTATTTGATACTGGTGGCGGAGGGGTGACGACAATTGAGATGATCGAAGTTGGAGAGACTCCACCGGGCCCACTGGCGTAGACGGATAGTTGGTCGGTTCCTGAAAAATTTGTATTCGGCGTGTAATAGATTTTCGTACCGACGAGATTCACGGTGCCTTTCGCTGGCGCACTAGCAATTGAGATGGAATTGATGATGCCGGTGATCGACGGAGTGATCAAATTATTTGATGAATTGGCAGCGAAACTAAGGCTTGCAGTCTCAATAACAGGAGCTGGGGTTACCACGTTGATGCTCACTGTCGCTGGTGTGGAATTCCCTCCAGGCCCACTGGCAATGAACGAAATTTGGTCTGTACCGTAGTAGCCGTTATTGGGCGTATAGATAAGATTGAGCCCATTAACGCTAGCACTACCATGAGTAGGTGCAGTGCTGATAGATATGCTCGAGGCGTTCCCGGAAATGCTTGGTGCGATCAGATTCGCGCTGCTATTGGTCGCGACGCTCGCTGAGCTATTTGCGCTTGATGGAGCGGGCGTCGTCACGTTGATTGAAATCGTCGCAGAGCCAGAACTGCCTCCAGGTCCATTCGCAATAAAGGTGATCGAATCATTTCCGATATAACTGGGGTTCGGCGTATAAACAATGTTGAGTCCACTAATCGACGCCGTTCCCTGTTGCGCATTGTTGAGAATAGAAATACTACTGACGCTACCTTGCACGGTGGGGCTAAGTAGATTGGCATTGCTATTGCCCAGTACCACAGCGTTACTATTATTTGCCGTTGGAGCCGGCGGTGTGACGTTGATGCTGATGACTGCAGCTGCCGATGTACCACCAGGTCCTGAAGCGGTAATACTGACCGCATCGCTGCCACTATAGCCAGCGTTTGGTGTGTACAGAATATTGGTACCACTGACGGTCGCAAAACCATGGGAAGGATTGGCACTGATCGCAACCGATGTTGCGTTACCACTGATAGCTGGTTCTATCGAGAAATTGGAGCTATTGGCAGGGACTGTGGCATTGCTTGGATTGACGGTGGGTGGGAGCGGCGTGACGGTAAGACTGAGCGTTGCATTTCCAGACGAGCCTCCTGGGCCATTCGCACGATAAATCAAGCTATCTGAACCAGTGTAAGCATTGTTGGGCGTGTAAATAATGTTGGTACCGCTGACGGTGGCCGTGCCATTGGTCGGTGTCGAGATAATGCTGATGCTGGTCACTGAGCCTGTGGTACTGGTCGCAATGCTATTACTGCTACTATTTTGTACGACCGATGCCGAGACGTTGTTGGCAACGGGTGCTGCGGCAGTAACTGTGACAACCAAGGTGGTCGTGTAGTTGATCGGTGCTGTAAAGTTAGAAGCAGCTACATCAATATTGAAAGTATAGGTTCCCGCGGCACTTGGTGTTCCAGACATCAGCATGTCATGGTTGCCGGTTGACGGTGGAGGTTTTAGGACGGACGAGATTGAGATACCTGGTGGAAGTGTTCCACTCAAGGTATAGGTATTGTCGGACGTGCCTGTGCCATCGAATTTCTCCGAAAACGCTTGCCCTTGAGTCATACTTACATTGAGGGTGGCGCCAGCGTTCATCCTAGTTTGCGCGGAAGCGAACGTATTACCCAACACCAAAAGTGCACAGAAGAGGAAGAATTGAAGCCCGCGAGAACGGACATTCAATAGCGCGTCCCATGCCCAATCAAACTTTGTTGAAGTTTTCATTGTTGCCATAATTTTATCTCGTTTCTTGAGGAATTTTGTCGTGCTAAAACTAGACTAGGAGAAGCAAAGTTTAACGGTTTTAGTAAGAAATACGATGTAAAAAATGGCAAGCAAGGGTTTCTTCGCCGTTTGGACATGCTGTGTCGTCAAAAAGGAGATAGAAATCTGGGCGCAACAGAAAGTTAAGCCGCGGTCTGATTTGAGTTAATCAGAGCGGATTGAATTGCCGCTTGGGCTGAGTGGGAGCTGCCCGATCTTAGCATCGTCTCTATCTTCAAAGACTGCGTGGAGCGAGAGTAATGATTGATCCCTATGGATCGGTAATACTTGTGCCGATGGCTCTGGCAGTAGCGCCGCGCCTTTACAGGCTGCGTCACTACCTATCCAGTGGTATTGTTTGGAATCGCGAGGAGAAGCTTAACGCACAGAATCACAGCAGATTTGGCTCGAGGTTCTCGAACGATAGTCTTCAATGAACTCGTCGAAGCTTCCAGATTGCTCCCTCTCCATTCGTTGTTGCTCTTGTATGGAATCAAAAGCCAATTGCTCGAAGTACTTTTCCACCTCTGCAGACGGTGGGCGTTGACGGAAATAGCTCGCCATCATACGACTTTGTTCAACTGCAAATTGCGGGTATGAATTATTTAGTTCAGCTATTTTATTAAGCACACGCGCTGAAGGAGTGAGATTCGCATCTCGCAATTTCGCTGCTTGCATTTCAAGGCTATCGATATGCTCATTATTTGCCGACTGTTGATCTAATAATTGCGCTAGAGGGCGTATCTGTTCGATCAATTCGAGTCCCCACTGTTGCAATGCAATTGCTTGCCCGCGTCGTTGAAGTTCTAGACTAGGCTGTCTGCCATACTTAACGGTTTTGGCGAAATTATCCAGATTCTCTTGGCCTTCTTGAGCATTGGTTTCAGGGCTCTCATCGAGCGCACAGAATAACAAGAAAGCATCGAGGAAACGCGAGGTATTCAGATTGATACCCAATGGTTCGAATGGATCGACATCCATGCAACGAACTTCTATATATTGAGCACCACGAGCGCATAAAGCTTCAACTGGCCGCTCACCACTCTTGATGACGCGTTTAGGGCGTATCGTCGCATAAAATTCATTTTCAATTTGCAAGACGTTTGAATTAATCTGCACCCACTCTCCATCTTTCTTAACCCCCAGTTGTTCATAGGGCGCATGTGGTTTCCTCACTGCCAAAGAGAGGCTACGCATGTATTCCATGAGTGTGTTGTAAGGGGGAACCAAGCCATCTTGCACATTGTTTTGATAACCCAAATCGCTCATGCGCAAACTGGTCGCGTAGGGCAGATATAGCGTATCTTCGGATAGACTTTCAAGATTATGTGAGCGTCCACGCAAGAAGTTTTTTGATAGCGCCGGAGAAGCGCCAAACAGGTACATCAACAACCAGCTATAGCGATGAAAATTACGAATCAGCGCAACATAGCTTTCGGATTGGTAATCCATATCGCTGCGGGTATCCTGTGACGCTTGTTTGAATAATTTCCACAAGTCTTCGGACAAGGAATAGTTGTAATGAATTCCGGCGATACATTGCATGCTCTTGCCATAGCGCAGCGCGAGGCCACGACGATAAACGTGTTTAATCATGCCAATGTGCGAGGTGCCATACCAAGCGATCGGGATGTGCGCTTCTTCAGGCAATTCGCAGGGCATTGATTGATTCCATAGCATTTCATCGCCGAATTTCGTGTACGTATAGCGATGGATATCATCAAGCTTTTGCAATGCAGTCGCAATATCGTTTTCAGCGGGCGTGATGAACTCGAGCAAGGACTCGGAGTAGTCGGTCGTGATTAAGGGGTTAGTGAGCGCCGAACCCAAGGCTGCTGGGTGTGGTGTTAATTTGAGTTGACCATTGTTATCGACGCGTAAAGTTTCGCGCTCAATGCCACGCAGTCCTTGACCTAGCAAAGACAAAGCTGCCTGCGATTTGATCAGTTGGAGGCGCTGCTCAAGCACCTGTGAGTTGGCGGTATTCAAATCTAACTTCCTTATTGTTGGAATAAGCTTTAATTGCTTTAGACGCGATAGCATAGCCGA
>CANHZI010000124.1 GCA_947464955.1 Oxalobacteraceae bacterium | reverse complement strand
GGGAGCGTGTTAAGGGCCTTGAAGGTTTTGTTTAGTCTCAATGCGACACCGATTCACTAAAATATCAAGAAACAATCAAATGAACAAATCCAAACTAAAAACCTACGCCCCAGAAGCGCGTCGTGACTTTATTCAAGCCGTAACCCAACGCGCTAACTTGTTGGGCTTAAGCGCCACAGAAATCGCTCCCGTGCAAATCACCGGCGACATCGCCATGATCAATGGTCGGCCTTGGCCTGCGAGTGTGGCGCAGCAGCGGGACTTGTTGGTCAAGCGTATACAGGCGCAGGGTTTTGCCGCGGTGATGGAGGCGGAGGCGTATGGTTGGTTTAACCGCTTTGCTGCCTTGCGCTATATGGAATTGCACGGCTATCTCGATCATGGCTATCGCGTGCTGTCGAATTCCAATAACGCCGATGGTGCACAGGGTGGCTTGCCTGAGATTTTAGAAAACGCCGCCAGTCTCGATAGCGCCTCGTTGCCCGGCTTAAACCGCGATGAAGTCATTCGCCTGAAGCTCGACGGCAATAAAGACAATGAACTCTATCGCCTGTTGCTCACCACACAGTGCAATGCCTTGGCCGATGGCATGGGCTTTTTGTTTGAAACCTTGGGTGACGAAACAGAATTACTTTTGCCAGACAATTTGCTCAATACCGATTCTGTCATCGCCAAGATGGTGAACAGCATTGACGAAGCTGATTGGGACCAAGTCGAGATCATCGGCTGGCTTTACCAGTTCTATATCAGTGATAAAAAAGACGAAGTCATCGGCAAAGTGGTGAAGTCAGAAGACATCCCAGCCGCGACTCAGCTCTTCACGCCCAACTGGATCGTCAAATACCTCACGCAAAACAGCATAGGCCGCTTATGGCTGATGGCGAACCCCAGCTCTAATCTGGCAAGCCAAATGGAGTACTACATCAAGCCAGCAGAGCAGACCCCGGAAGTCAATGCTCAGCTTGATGCCTTGATCCAAACGCGCATGGCAGAAGATGGTGGCAGCCTCAATCCAGAAACCATCACCGTTTTCGACCCCGCCTGTGGCTCAGGCCATATTTTGGTCGAAGCCTACGATCTACTCAAAGCCATCTACCTCGAACGTGGCTACCAACCCCGTGCCATCCCGCGCTTGATTTTAGAAAAAAACTTATTCGGCCTCGACATCGACGACCGCGCTGCCCAACTTGCAGGCTTCGCTTTGCTGATGAAAGCACGCGCCGACGATCGACGCCTGTTTGAGAGTAAGTTAGTGCTGAATGTGGAGGCACTGCAAGATAGCCATGGCCTCGATGATGAAACCATGGCGCAAACTGTGTTTGATGCAGCGATTGCTTTGGAAGGTGGAGAAGCTTTGCCTAGCGGACAGTTATTCGGTGGCGGGCAATTGGAGACCCAACATTCTAGCGGTTTGAAAGTGAGTGATTTGCGTGAGTTGATTCAGTTTTTCGCTCACGCCAAGACATTTGGTTCATTGTTGATCGTCCCTGAGTCATTGATTGTAAACCTGAATAAGTTACAAGCTCTATTGTGTGATGTTGCTGAAAGAGGAAACTCTTTGGCTCAGTCGTATTCTAAGCAAATTCTTCGGAACTTCACCAAGCCTGTAAAACTGTTGGCTTTGCAATATGACGCTGTAGTTGCAAATCCTCCATATATGGGAGGAAAGTATTTGACTCCAAAATTAAAGGATTTTTTGAAAGAAAATTTCAAAGGCTTTGAGAAAGATTTGTTTTCAGCTTTTATGATTCGTGATCTTGGTTTTGCCAAGGACGCAGGGCAGTTAGGCTTCATGTCGCCATTCGTGTGGATGTTTATTTCATCTTATGAAGAGCTACGCAATCATTTCATTTCTCAGGCAACTTTAACTACATTAGTACAGCTTGAATATTCCGGGTTTGATGGCGCGACGGTACCGATTTGTACATTTACGTTGGCGAAGGCACATTTGGGAGAATTTCTTGGCTCCTATATTCGTTTATCAGATTTTCGTGGCGCTGATCAACAAGCACCCAAGACTTTGGAAGCGATTCAAGATCCAAAGTGCGGTTGGTTCTATTTAACGAAACCGAACGATTTTAAGAAGATTCCAGGTAGCCCTGTCGCATATTGGGTCGATGATTCAACACGGCAAGCTTTCGAGCTTGGAGTTCCGTTTGGTGATTTGGCGAATCCCAGACAAGGTATGGCATCAACAAACAACGATAAATTCTTAAGATTTTGGTCCGAAGTATCTATTGAGAAATCAAAATTTAATTGTGAATCATCGACTGATGCAAAATTCAGTGGAAAAAAATGGTTTCCTATTGATAAAGGAGGAGACTATCGAAAATGGTTTGGAAACAATGAGTATGTCGTCAATTATCTGAATGATGGTACTGAGATGTGTGCATACATTGATAAAAGTACGACTTCGAAAGTAGGTGCAAACGGGAGAATAATTAACAAAGATAAGTATTTTCTCAGCGGGATAACATGGACGGCAATTTCTTCTGGTTCTTTTTCAGTTCGTTTTACCGACAGCGGACACATATTCAGTAATGCTGGTATGAAATCATTTAATGATTGTCATACAGATTTACTGAATGATTTGGCTTTTTTGAATTCAACTGTTGCGGCCTACTTTCTCACATGCTTGTCGCAGACTTTGAATTTTGATCAGGGAATAGTAGCCAAATTGCCTGTCATGAGGGGCAAAGACTTGACTAGCGAGGCCAAAAGACTCGTTGAGATATCCAGGCAAGACTGGAACTTTAAAGAAACATCATGGGAATTTGGTGATTGCCCATTGATTTCGATTAATCGTAAAGCGAGAAATTTGGAAAACTCGTGGCTGCAATGGTCGAGAGACTGTGAAACGTATAAGAATGAAACAAAAGATTTAGAGGAAAAAATTAATAGAGAATTAATTGACCTTTATTGTTTGAACGGTAGACTTTCACCATCTGTTTCGCTAGATAAAATAACACTCTCTACACCTAACAGGCTATTTGATTCTCAACATTTTATTTCTTATGTAGTAGGCTGCATTATGGGGCGATACAGTCTAGACGAGTCTGGTTTAATTTACGCCCATGCAAGTAACGTCGATTTTGATGTTACGCGCTACACTAAATTTCCGGCTGATGCGGATGGCATCGTACCCGTCACCGATGAATACTGGTTCGACGACGATGCCGCCAATCGCGTACGGGAGTTCTTAGTCGCGGTGTGGGGTGAAGCCACTTTAGATGAAAACATGAATTGGCTGGCCGATAGTCTGGGGCGCAAAGCGGGGCAAAATGCCGAAGATGCGATCCGCGCCTACATTGCAGGCAGCTTCTTTAAAGACCATCTGAAGACCTACAAAAAGCGTCCTATCTATTGGCTATTTTCTTCAGGCAAATACAAAGCCTTTGAATGTCTGGTGTACCTGCATCGCTATAACGAAGGCACACTGGCACGCATGCGCAATGAATACGTGATTCCGCTAGCAGGCAAATTCGGCGGCCGCGCAGATTTGCTACAAAACCAAATCACCAACGCCAGCACCACGTCCGAACGCAACAAGCTACAAAAAGAACTCGACTTGCTCAAGAAAAAACAACTAGAGTTAGCCCAATTCGACGAACAACTCCGCCACTACGCAGACCAACGCATCAGCCTAGACCTAGACGACGGCGTCAAAGTCAACTACGGCAAGTTCGGCAATTTGCTGGCGGAGGTGAAAGCGATTACCGGTGGGGCGGGGGATGAATAAGGCGAGCTACGGTTTTTCCGTATCATTTGATCAACAGGCTGTTGACCAAATGTTTTCGCACCGTGATACTCTGGCGCACGTTGATTTACTTGATGATGATAGACCTGTTGCTAGCAGGAGCGACGAAAAATGAATATAAAACAAATTAGAGTCAGTGGTTTTAAGAGCGTGGCAAACGTGACGCTTGACCAACTGACGCCGTATAGCGTGTTTGCAGGGCCAAATGGCGCGGGTAAAAGCAATTTGGCTGATGCCTTGGCATTTGTGAGTGTGGTAATTGAGTCTGGTGCTAGTGCTGCGATCAGGAGATTTAATGGTTTTGCTCAAATGCATTGCTTTAAATTTCGAGATAAAAAAGCGCGTACGTTTGAATTTTCAATCGATGCCGAAATCAAAGGTGAAGCGATTACTTATCGCCTTAAAATCCATGATTTGGATAAAACGCCTGTGTTAGAAGAAAACTTGAGTGTGGCAGGTGTAATTCGGATGGCGCGCAAAAAAGGTGCGCCACCTACTCTGAGAATGCCGAATGAGGATGGCGTGGATTTTGATGAAGGTTTAATTGAACTACCTAATTTTCCTAGTGAAATGTCGGGTTTGATGTTGATGCCAGGATTTCCTCTATATCAATATTTGATTAGTGTGCGCGTGTTTCGTTTCGATCCACTCGGTGCAAAGACGCCTGATGATTCAAGTTCAGATACAAGTGAATTGAATCCTCTTGGACATAACGTAGCGACGATTTTGGAGAAGTTGGAGAAAGATCCTGTGATTCGTAGTGAGATTATGGATTGGATGGAATTAATTGTCCCTGGAATGGAAAAAATCAGCACTGAGAAACAGCATTTGGGCGGAAATACGGTCATTAAATTTAAGGAAGAGGGTACAAGAACTAATTTCCCCGCGAATTTAATTTCCGACGGAACGATTTATGCGCTCTGTATTATGACCGCTGTGCTAAGTCGAGCGAAAGGGATAGGGCCCACTTTTATCGAGGAGCCTGAACGTGGAATTCACCCAAAAGCGATTGCGCAATTAGTCGAGTTGATGCGCGCTAATGCAACACCAGAGCACCCAGTATTTGTGACGACCCATAGCGAGTCAGTTGTGCGTGCTTCAAATAAGGAAGAATTATGGTTGGTGAATAAGGTCGACGGTAAAACTGAGATGAAAAATGCAGGCGAACAAGCGGGGGATTTAGGTGGACTGAATCTCGATAAAGCTTGGCTGATGAACATATTTGATGGTGGCTTGCCATGGTAAAAATTGGTTTTATCGTGGAAGGTGATACAGAAAAAATCATCATTGAATCTGCTGCTTTTAATGCATGGCTGACGGCGCAAAATATAAGCTTGTGCCACCCCGTAATCGATGCCAAAGGTGGTGGGAACTTACTGCCACAAAACATTGGAGCAATGATTAGTACTTTGCGCTCAAAGCAAGTTGACTATATCGTCATCTTGACAGACCTTGAAGATGAGGCATCACCTGCAGTTGTGCGAAGTCGTATTGGGAGTGCAGATACTCCACATATATTTGTTGCCGTGAAAGCGATAGAGGCATGGTTTCTTGCTGATACGTTAGCACTGCAAAAGTGGCTTGGGATTAACGATATTGTTGAAGATAAACCTGAGGAGACTATTGGCAAGCCTTGGGATCGCTTGAAGGAATTGGCGCAGCACCATCAAAAACCTGGGCCGGGTGGTAGTAAGCCCAATTTTGCAAAAAAAATGACGAAACATTTTGGTTTTACAACCGCGACTGCCGCGCAACATCCACATTGTCCAAGTGTCAAAGAGTTTTGCGATAGCCTGATAGTTTTAGGTCAGCAGCAGGTTCAGCTTTGATAGCTTAAGTAGCCAATAAAGTTTGGTAATCCTCCGGCGCTGGCGAGGGATTCATAAAGGTTCAAACGATATGGCGGTCAGTTTGTATTGCCAGTTAAAAGTTTGATCATAAATATGGACAACGCTGGCACTTTGACCGTCGACCTCATCGTTTATGAGAAATCTTGCAAACATTAGGTTACACACTACAAATTTCATATAAATAGTTAAATTTCGCGATTTAAGATAAAATTTTTAGTTAATATGCGAGATATGGCGAATTATTTTGACGTTTTGTACTCGAAATAAGCAACAGCCTCTTATAAGTAATCATATTTAGCGTATTATTGTGATTATTTAACTTAAATGGCGGTACTTGACTATTTATGAATCTCTTCGAACTTGGCCAATCATTAAAAGATGCCCGTATCCGCCAACGGCTGACTCAAGGTGAGTTGGCTGAGCGAACTGGCGTCAGTTTGTCGAGCATTTCTGGTTTAGAACGTGGCATTCTTGCTGAGATTGGCGTCGTTAAGTTATTGCAGTTATTTGCTGCTGTTGGTCTCGAATTACAGACACGACCTGCTGGGCAACGTCGGACGTTGGATGATGCCAGGCAGGAACAGCAAGTTGGTTTAAGCTTGCCGATTGTAATCCAACAATCACCTAGTCAATTTGTCGCGATCTCTCGAGGCGACTCACCACAATTGGTCTTGAACGAAATTGAAAAACAAATCTTGACTAGTGCGAAGAAAGAGCCAAGTCCACGTCAACGCGTTCGACATTCAAAAAAGCGTGAACGTCATGAGTAATTTATTGGACGTCTATGTACTCGATCGCATGGTGGGGGTGTTGAGTGACCACGGCCAGCAATACGTGTTCAACTATTTGCCTGATACTCCACCAGAATATTTAGTCTCGTTGACGATGCCAGTTCGCCTTGAAAGTTATGTGTGGCAGCGGTCTTTATTTCCCTTCTTTCAGCAGAATTTACCTGAGGGTTTTAAGAAGGATGCTATTCGTCAAACACTTGGCCCACATGCCGATGTAACAGATTGGGGCTTACTTGAATTGACGGGTACCAATGTCATTGGACGCGTAAGAGTGGTGCCGCACGGTACGCCCATTACAACGGTACTTTCACATATTGAAGTTGCTGCTATTTTGGCGAGCGAAGATTCACAATCGAGTCTGCTACGCTATTTGAACGAGGGCGTGCTTGAGGGCATTTCTGGTGTGATGCCTAAGGTGTTGAATTCTAGCTTGAACGCGAAAGCGACGGTGTGGACTGATGACCTTATTTTAAAGACAGGGACACAAGAAATACCTGGGCTCGCAATCAATGAATATCTGTGCCTGGAAGTCGCACGCGCTGCTGGACTAAAAGTGCCAAAGACGGAATTGTCGGCTGATGGTCAGGTATTGGCTGTAGAGCGCTTTGATCGCTTAGACGGACAACAGCTAGCACTCGAAGACTTTTGTTCAATTGCTGCTTTTGATCCGGTCAATAAATACAAGTGCTCGTTAGAGCGCCTTGTCGATTTGCATAATGAATATGTTGTCTCGATTCATAAGCAAGAGAGTGCAAAGCAGTTGTACAAACTTCTTTTACTAAACTACGCCTTGCATAATGGCGATGCGCATTTAAAGAATTTTGCGCTTGTTTATTCCAACTATGATGATGCCGTTCTCGCGCCAGTTTATGACGTGGTCACAACCTCTGCTTACCCACATCTCGAGGATAAGCCTGCATTAAGCTTGCAAGGTAAAAAAGCGTGGTGGATGGGTAAGCAATTGCGCTTATTGGGCAGCACACGCCTGTCATTGTTGTCACGTGATCTTGATGAGATTGAGCAAAGTATTCATCAAGCAATCGATCAGGTAATACCGTTATTGACAGAAATGATTGCGCGTTATTCGTATTTTCGGGAGACGGGAAAACGCATGCTGTTGGAATGGAACGCTGGTAAGCAAGATATAACGATAGGCGCAAAAAAGAGGGTACGAATAGAAAGCGATGTTTTAGAAGAATTGAAACTTTCTGACGTGAAGAAACAGAAAAAGAAAAGTACCTCAATCCCAGATTCACCATTCAAAATGAAGAGATAAGAAACAAGGTAATGTATGTCGCAATTACAGATAAAAACAGTTCTGAGTGGTTTGTTTGGCGAGAGCCGCATTGTGTTCTGGAATGACGCTGAGCAGGAATTTTTCAGCGACATTGAATCGCATGTACCAGACGGCGTCACTTTACTGATGCTTGATGATGAGCCTAAGTTGGCAGTTAAGAAGCGCTTGGAATTTGAGGATAGAACAGGTCAATATTTGATTTACAGTAAAGAGCCAGAGCCTTTGCCAGAAGAAGATTGGCTGTTGAATATTCGCCTTTGTAGCAGAATTTTTAGGGCTGATGCCGTCTCGATACAGCTAGATGAACTTGGCTTGGTGAACCAGGTGATGCGCGAACATCTGAAACGCCGAAATAAATTTTTGCGAAATAAAGAGCGCGTTGAAAGGCTAAAGAAGCTGACAGCACCACTCGATGACGAGCCAACGCTTGATCTGAAGATAATGGCTGTATTACTACGAGCAGACCAAGCTGAGCCATTTGCAATGTTGTACAAGTTATTCTCAAGCTTGGTTATCGATGGTGAAGTTGAGCTTGATGATGTACCCAAAGCACTCGCGGAAATCATTAACCTGGAATTGGAAGTACCATTTTGGAATATGGTGCGTGAACAGTTTGGGTACCAGGCTGAAGATCGCAATTTGCGTGATTTGCTCTTTCACTTGTTTGTCAGTGATTTTGCAATGACAAGGCAGGGCGCTTTTCCTGCATCCTTACAAAATTTCGTTTTAGACGATAACAAAAAGCTGCCTCAGGTTGCGGTGTTTTGTGATCGCTGGCGTAGAGACTTGGTTCTTTTCTCAAGTTACGATGCGATCAGTGAACAGATTGCGCGGGAACTGAATATTCCGCATAACGTAAATGATTGCGATCACTTAGGCTTGTTGGATGTTCAGACTTTTGCCGATGTTGAAAAGCGCATTTTAGTAGGCTTACGGGATGTGATTCAACAAGGTGATATTGCTGCTCTCGCGCATGTTCAGGCAATCGCGGCAAAGCGTCGAGACGGGCACTGGGCAAATACGGTTCTGGCCTCGCATAATGCTGTTATCAAGGCGTTTGGTGCTTGCTATGATGCGATAGAAGCTGCTGCCAGCTTCAGTGAACTCTCTGCTCAATACGCGAAAGGCTTCAGTTATCCCACTGCGGAAACTATGTTTGCTGCCTACCAAAAAGAGCTATACCGCTTTGATCAGTGCTATCGTCGTTTTATGTACTCCAACGATGTGGTTGAACTTAACGGATGGACCTTCTTGCAAACTCTCAAGACTTGGATGGGTGGTCAATATGCTTCAGTGATGTCGCAGCTTTCGTCGACATGGGGTAGCTTTGTTGCCGCTGATGATGGTTTGCTTACCAATTGGCAGTTACAGGATAGCCGGAATCAACAGAATTTCTTTAACGATTACGTCAAGCCTTATGTCGACGGTGGAGCAAAGAATCGGGCTTTTGTTCTGATTAGTGATGCGCTTCGGTATGAGGTCGCTCAAGAAATATTGGCGCGTGCAGTTTCTACTAATCGGTTTAAAGCCAATTTGGAGGGAGTACTAGGTGTACTACCTTCGTATACTGCATTAGGGATGGCTGCGCTCTTGCCGCACAAGCGCCTTGACTATAAGACTACCGCAAATGCGGATGTAATGGTCGATGGCAAGCCAACCGTATCCCTTGATCAACGCTCTGCGATTTTGCAAGGCCATGATGGTATTGCGATTAAATCTGATGAATTAGTCGCTATGGGTAAAGAGGCTGGACGCGAATTTGTGCGCCCACATAAAGTTGTTTATCTCTACCACGACCAAATTGATGCGACTGGCGATAAACAGGCAACCGAGTCAGAGACTTTTAATGCGTGTCAGAAGGCGATCAATGAAATCGAGGCCGTAATTAAGTATGTGATCAATAACCTCAATGGTTCCGTCGTCTTCGTAACGGCGGACCATGGTTTTATTTATCAAGAAGAAGGCTTGGAGGCTGCGGATAAGAGCGCCTTGGATGAAAAACCAGTGGGAACACTGAAAGCCAAAAAGCGATATTTATTGGGCGAGAACTTAGGCACATCGAGCAAAGCTTGGTGTGGCAATACGAATGTGACATCAGGGACCAATGAAGGCCTTGATTTCTGGGTCCCGAAGGGAGCCAATCGTTTCCACTTTACTGGTGGCGCTCGATTTGTTCACGGTGGTGCGATGTTGCAAGAGATCGTCGTACCCGTGTTGACAGTACGCGTGACAGACAACGAAAAATCGAAAGTGCGACCAGTTGAAATAACCTTGATGGGATCGATCAGAAAGATTGTCACGAATCGCCAAAAGTTTGAGTTTATTCAAACCGAAGCGGTCACGGATAAGATTTTGTCTAGAACAGCATTGATCTCATTGCGTGATCCTGAGAACGATCGGTTAATTAGTAATGAAGCGACAGTCAGTTTTGATAGTTCTTCCAATCTGATGGATGAGCGCAAAAAAACGGTAATGCTCACCGTATTGGGCGGCACCTATGACAAGAATAAAGATTATGCATTGGTGATAAGGGATGCCAATACGAAGGCGGAAATTGATCGCGTCAATTTCCGTATTGATCTCGCACTGAGTAACGATTTCTAAAGAATAAATAAGACCATGAACCAAACAGCTCAAGTTGACGCAATCGTAGACACAGCTACGCTCGATAATCTTCTCAACCAACATTTCGCGGGACGTGTGGTAAGAAAAGATCTCACTAAGATGGTGAAGGAGGGCGCGAATGTGCCTGTCTATGTCCTCGAATATTTACTCGGTATGTATTGCGCATCGGATGATGCCGACGTGATTCGTGAAGGTTTGATCACAGTCAAGCGAATATTGGCTGAGAACTATGTGCGTCCGGACGAAGCGGAAAAGATCAAGAGTAAGATCCGCGAGCAAGGCACTTACAAGATCATCGACAAAATTACGGTAAAGCTCAATGATAAGCGCGATGTATATGAAGCCTTATTATCGAATCTTGGTGTGACGGGTGTTGAGGTTGATAGTTCAGACGTTAAAGAGTTTGAAAAACTACTCGCTGGCGGTATCTGGTGCATCGTCACCTTAAATTACTTCTTTGAAGAAAATCAAAAAGGCTCACCATTTCGTATGGTGGATCTCAAACCTATCCAGATGCCGAATATGGATATGGATGCCTTGAAGGACGGACGTAAGTATTTTACTGAAGACCAGTGGATCGAAGTCCTCTTGCGTTCGACGGGGATGGAGCCAGTTCATTTTAAAGAGCGCGCGAAATGGCATTTGCTGGCGCGCATGATCCCGCTGGTTGAGAACAATTTTAACGTTTGTGAACTCGGTCCTCGCGGAACGGGTAAGAGCCATATTTATAAGGAGATTAGTCCTAACTCCATCTTGGTTTCTGGTGGTCAAACTACGGTCGCTAATTTGTTCTACAACATGGGAAGCCGTAAGGTCGGTCTAGTTGGATTATGGGATGTCGTCGCATTCGATGAAGTTGCTGGCGTGACGTTCAAAGATCACGACGGCGTACAGATCATGAAGGACTACATGGCGTCGGGATCTTTCTCGCGCGGTCGTGACTCAATTAGTGCATCCGCATCGATGGTGTTTGTGGGTAACGTGAATCAAAGCGTCGAATCCTTGGTAAAAACGAGCCATCTATTTGCCCCGTTCCCAGACGCGATGATCGACACGGCATTTTTTGATCGCTTCCATTGCTATATCCCCGGTTGGGAAATTCCAAAGATGCGCCCAGAGTTTTTTACGAACCAATACGGCATGATTGTTGATTATCTGGCTGAGTATTTGCGAGAAATGCGTAAGGTATCGTTTGCCGATGCGATCGATAAGTTCTTTAAACTAGGCAGTAATCTAAATCAGCGCGATACAATTGCTGTCCGCAAAACCGTTTCTGGATTGCTGAAACTACTTTATCCTCAAGGCGATTACACGAAAGAGGCGGTTGGACGTTGTTTGCATTATGCGCTCGAAAGTCGTCGTCGTGTAAAAGAGCAATTGAAGAAATTAGGCGGTATGGAGTTTTATGATGTGCACTTCAGCTACATTGACAATGAAACTCTAGAAGAACATTTTGTGTCTGTCCTTGAGCAAGGTGGCGGTGGCTTGATCCCAGAAGGACAACTAAAACCAGGCACGCTTCACACCATTGCGCCGAGCGCAGGTGGTATGTTGGGAGTGTATCGTATTGAACTTCAGTCGACACCGGGTAACGGAAAACTGACGCTGTCGGGACTTGGTTCTAGTACAAATACAAAAGAACCGATACGTATCGCCTTCGATTATTTCAAAGCGAATGTAGGGCGCGTCAGCGCATCAGCCAAGGTCAACGATCACGACTTCCATCTGTCGGTACTTGAACTCAATAATACTGGTCCGACAGACCAAATGACATTGCCTGCATTCGTTGCGCTATGCTCAGTGTTGATGAACCGCCCAATCCAATCCCAAATGGTCGTGCTAGGCAATATGAGCCTGGGTGGAAACGTCGCACCAGTTCAAAATCTCGCAGAATCGATGCAAGCCGCGTTTGATTCTGGTGCGAAACGTATCCTCATTCCGATGAGTAGTGTGTCGTCAATCGCAACGGTGCCAGGTGAATTGTTCTCGAAATTTCAAACTAGTTTTTATGCGGATCCCGTGGACGCTGTGTTTAAAGCATTGGGTGTTGAGTAAAAAAAGCTAGTCTGTGAGTGGGCATGGGTCGTGGACGCTGCACAAGTGTTTGCAATGCTCTAGCCTCCCTTTGTTAAGTCATAATCGCTTGTTGGCCCCTTGCCTTTGGAAAATCGTGTGATATTTTGACGAACGGGAAATGGAGCTAATACCTCAATTGGCCGTGGATGATCGCTCGATTTCGATAGCTGCTTTTGACCATATGCCTTTTGCGTCCGAGTCGATCTGTGCCCGAGGCTCTGTGCGACAGTATCTTCGTCTGCGTAGCGTTTCATATCTGATGCAAATGCATGCCTAAAGCTGTATGGCGTTATAGGTTCTTTATGTTTAGGCCAAAGTTCCGCTGCAAAACGACTGATTGCGGCGGAGAATGCTTTTTCATTTTGAATATTGAGGATCGTTGATCCTCCCGTTTCTTTGGCTAGGTGTATTAACGGCGAGAGAAAAGGATCATTGATGTTACTTCTAAAAGTGAGATGGCGACGAGTTTGTCCATTTTGATCTGAGACTTTTGCACCAGGAATTTCAAGTACAAGA
This sequence comes from Oxalobacteraceae bacterium, assembly GCA_947464955.1. Lineage (GTDB taxonomy): Bacteria > Pseudomonadota > Gammaproteobacteria > Burkholderiales > Burkholderiaceae_D > Undibacterium. Next base: position 1,141 of record CANHZI010000124.1, on the reverse strand, counting down.
TGTTCGTTTTGATCAACAGTAACTAGCTTGATCAAAATACCCAACTGCAGCTCATGAGGTCGACATCCTAAAATTGCAAGCGTCAAGGTTTGAAAGAAATATTTGCTACTTATCATTCGATAGCACAGCTGTTTCCGCCAATTGGCGGGTAAGTCTTTTAGCGAACTTCTCTTCGACTTTCTTTGAATGATTGACTTAATTTTCGATGCCTGCGGCATAGCGTTAATTTCAGCCAATTCGCATTTCAGCTTCTCTATCGTCGATATATGTGAATGAAAAACATCTTCATCATTCTCAACAATGGCTACCCGTGCTAGTTCGCGCTCAGCTATCAGTCTCTGGCTAAGCGTGTAGCGGCACGCTGCTAATCGTGAATAGTATGTATTCTTCTTCTTTGATTGATACAAAATGTCGGCAAATGCAACACCGTTTTCGTAGTCAATTTTTGATACGATATTTTCATAAATTTTTGAGTAGCTTTGTCGTGTTGCCTCATTAATAGTGGCTTGGGATGTCAAACTTATTGCGGGCCAGAGATCCTTCACAAGATTATCCAGGATCGTTTGGTTGTAGAGTTGAGTATTCATTTATATTTCTCGACTTTTCTTAGGCTAAGTAAGTTTACTTTTATTGGATTTCATAATTTGTTTTATTTCGCTCATACACTCTTGCTGTTTCGCTTTAGCTTCTGGTGTCCTGATTGGAGGCTCTGATTGAAGATGTGAATTATTTTTATCCTCACGATTTAATTTATGAGTTTCTCGATTCTTGGAAATAACTGTGCCGAATTCCTGTAAAAATTCGTCTTGTTGTGCTGATTTAAATAATGCAATTGTCCAAGCTCGTTTTGAACGAATTTCTGTGTGATTCCCAACATGAATCTGCGTTAGTACTCCCGCAAGTTCGTCAGCGATTTTCTGATGAACTTCGGTCGCTACGCTTCCAGAGAACTTCATGCTTACTTCTCTAAATATTGACTGATAATGTCGCAACATTGGGTGCGAAAGATCGAGTTCAATCGAATCTAATTGATCTTCGTTTGGAGTCTCTTTTTGCTGGCTTCTTACACCATAACTCGGCCCAGTTGTTTTAATGAACGACGACTTTGGTTGTTGTGTTTTCTTTTTTAAAAACTCTCTTT
>CANHZI010000123.1 GCA_947464955.1 Oxalobacteraceae bacterium | reverse complement strand
ATAACGACCGAATCAAGTTAAAACTAAAAGGGCTGAGTCCTGTTCAATACAGAAATCAGCCCTCCTATGCATAACTAACAAACTGTCCAACTATTTGGGGTCAGTTCACATGCCCGGCTTTTTTTCTTGCTCTCACGCGCGCTTTAAGCTTTGGCTTTAAGCTTTCGCTTCAGCCTCGGCAATTCTCTTTGCAATGTGAACTAAAGATTCTTCCACTTGATCGATCAAAATCAAGCATAAGTCACCTTCATTCAGGCTTGCAAGTGCTGTATCGATAGCAATGAATTCGCCGTTGATTTCTTTGACGTCAGTCGTACGTTTCGCGCCCTCGAGACCGGAACGGAGTAGAGCGACGACTTCACCATCGGCACGACCACGTTGACACTGATCTTGGTACAGAATGACTTGATCAAATGCGTTTCCAAGGATCTCAGTCTGTTGACGAATATCTTGATCACGACGGTCGCCGGCGCCACTGATAACTACGGTGCGACGATTACCAGGCATGCTATCGACCGCTTGTACCAAGGCGCTGATCGCATCGGGATTGTGTCCATAGTCGGCAATCAAGGTAGCACCACGATAGTTAAACACGTTGAAGCGGCCTGGCGCATTGTCGCTATCGTTCATGAAGGTCTTCAAGCCTTGGCGGATCGCGTCCCAGCTCAGATTGATGCCCCATGCTGCAGCAACTGATGCCATGACGTTTTCAACTTGGAAGCCGATCGTACCATTGCGTGTGATAGGAATATCTGACAATGGAATGCGTTGCACAAGCTTGCCTTCAACCGCGACTAAGTCGCCATCTTCCACAAATACCACGCGGTGACCTTTGACACGATGCGCTGCCATGATAGGTAATTGACTATCAAGCGCAAAGAAAGTGACGGCGCCCGTACAATTCTTTGCCATGCCCGCAACGATAGGATCTGCTGCATTCAACACTGCCACGCCATTGTCGGCGACGTTTTGGACGATGACACGCTTAAGCACTGCCAAGTCTTCAACTGTGGTGATGTAGTTGAGTCCTAAGTGATCTCCGGTGCCGATATTGGTGACAACGGCGACTTTGCAACGGTCGTAGGCTAGACCTTCGCGTAACACGCCACCACGCGCAGTTTCGAATACGGCTGCATCGACATCTGGGTGAGACAATACATTGCGAGCACTGCGTGGACCACTGCAGTCGCCACTGTCAATTTGACGACCTTCAACATAAACGCCGTCTGTATTCGTCATGCCCACGCGCAAACCACTGCTGGCGAGTAGGTGAGAAATCAGGCGAACTGTCGTGGTTTTGCCGTTTGTACCTGTCACCGCGATGATAGGGATGCGCCCATCGTCACCATCGGCGAACATGGCCGCCACGATCGCTTCGCCGACCGCACGGCCCTTGCCGAAGGATGGGGATAAGTGCATCCGTAAGCCTGGTGCAGCATTGACTTCGACGATGCCGCCATTTTGGTCCTCGATTGGTTTCAATACGCTATCAGCTACCAAATCGACACCGCAAATGTCGAGGCCAATCATTTGTGCCGCAGCGACAGCGCGCGCAGCTACTTCTGGGTGGACATCATCGGTGACGTCGGTTGCCGATCCGCCGGTCGAAAGATTAGCATTGTTACGCAATACAACGCGTGTGCCCTTGGTTGGAATCGAATCGGCGTTATAGCCTTGTTTAGCCAGACTTGCTAAGGCGATGTCGTCAAAGCGGATTTTGGTCAAGGAAGTTGCATGGCCACTACCGCGACGAGGATCTTTATTGACTTGTTCGACTAATTCACGCACAGAATGTGTACCGTCACCGACGACTTGTGGCGGATCTCGACGGGCTGCGGCTACTAACTTATTGCCCACGACGAGTAAGCGGAAATCGTTACCAGGGAGATAGCGCTCAACCAAAATATCATCACGGAATTCTGAAGCAGCAACGTAGGCAGCTTCGAGTTGTTCGCGTGTAGTGATGTTGACGGTAACGCCTTTGCCTTGATTGCCATCCTTAGGTTTGACAACCACGGGTAATCCGATTTCTTGCGCGATATTCCACGCATCTTCAACGTCGAATGCAGTGCGGCCAAGTGGGACCGGGACGCCAGCTGCGTCAAGTAGCTTTTTAGTGAGTTCTTTATCTTGAGCGATTGCTTCTGCGATGGCGCTCGTGCCATCCATTTCAGCGGCTTGAATTTTGCGCTGCTTACTACCCCAGCCAAAAGTCACCAAGCTACCACTTGTTAAACGGCGATAAGGGATATTACGTGCCACAGCGGCGTAAACGATCGAACCAGTCGAAGGGCCGAGACGCAGATCTTCGTCGAGTTCGCGCAATTCATGCAAGGCCGCTGCCAGATCAAAGCTCGCGTTTTGTAATGCTGCATTAACCAGTTTTTCAGCGAAGTCGAAGGCGAGTCTGCCGACATCTTCTTCTGAATATTCGACCACAACTTGGAAAATGCCATCTTCTAGAGTTGGAGTGGTGCGGCTGAAAGTGACGGGGCAACCCGCTTGTGCCTGTAATGCGAGTGTCGCTAATTCAAATACTCGCGCTAAAGGAATCGCATCGTCGTGTCCCGTTGCTTGAAGTGGGCCGATTTCTGGGAATAAGGCACGTAAACGAGATTCAAACTCAGGGATCTCGATGATCGAGAGTTCTTCTGGGGTGCAGCGAACGATTGCTTCCACTGCCGTGTGGTGTGTCCAGAGATTTGGGCCGCGTAAAGCCCTAATACGTGATACTTCCATAAACCTTAATCCTATCTGCTGGCAATGTAGCCAAAAAATGTAAGTTTATTGGCGCTGAGCTTGCTAGATTGTCAGCGCCAGATATGGTTTTTTAGTAATGCTTTTTCGGTGGCGTCGAGTCAAAGTTTCTGAGCGCTGCACCGATTAAATCAGGGGTGATGTTCATCGCCCATGCTGCAGCCACTGCTGCCAACACTGCTTCCGCTTGTTCCACTTTGCTTGGCTTGAGGCTGTTGAGCGCCAACAGATGATGTTCGTTGGTTGCTGTCCCCAAAATGATATTGCCGTCTTTAAGATAAACAGCACGCTTACCTTGCTGTAGGTGTCTTGCCATCGTACCGACATGGGTGTCGAGACCGTAGTAAATTACTTCACCGTCGCAGAGCTCGGCGAGTTCATTTGCTGTTGGAATTGCCGCGCTGATGACCGCACATCCATGCTCGAGCACCACATCGATCTGGGTGCGCATGACTTTAAACATTTGATCAGCTTCAGTGATGTAAAACTCGCCAAGATCTTCGTGCCCATCGAGGTCGGTTACAACGCCGACTTTGCAACGATCATAAGCTAAGCCATCTTTCAAAATACCACGTGCGTTAGATTCGAAGACGGCGGCTTGGACGTTACGATTCAATAATAGGCGTTGTCCGGCATCCCATGTGGTGCAATTCGACTTTACAACCTGGCGCTGGTCCAGATATAGACCATCTGCACAGGATACTCCTGCATATTGGCCACTCATGCTCAGCATGCTACCAATCAGACGCGTGATGAGGCTTGTGCACTTGCTGCCAGTAACGCCAACGATAGGAATTCGGCCGTTTTCCTTTTCGCCGAATAAGTGAGTAATGATTGCTGAGCCAATATCACGGGGTTTGCCTTCAGCGGGTTTGAGGTGTGACAGCAAACCAGGGCTAGCATTAACTTCGATAATGGCGCCACCTTGTTCGCTCAGTGGCTTAGAAATGTCATGGCAAACTAAATCGATGCCGGCAATGTCGAGTCCAACAATACGGGTGGCCAGCGCTGCGATACGCGCATTTTCAGGGTGAACATTATCGGTAACATCGATGGCCACATTGCCGTTAATTTGGATCAGAACTTGTTGCCCTTGTTGGGGGATAGATTCGGCCGTCATACCTTGGCGTTTGAGTTCGAGAATGATCTCTGCACTTACGTCTGGCTGCACCAAACTGAGAGGGAATTCTTCAGTCATGCCACGACGTGGATCGATATTGATTTGTTCGTCGACTAATTTTTTGACATTGGACACGCCGTCACCCGTGATCCACAGGGAGTCACCCTTGGCAGCAGCGACCAATTTATCACCGACAACTAATAGGCGATGTTCGTTCCCTGTGATGTAACGCTCAACAATAACACTCTTGCTTTCGCCTTTGCGGACCGCTAGATCATAGGCTTCGGTAATTTCGTCCTGCGTCATGAGGTTGAGTGTAACGCCACGCCCGTGATTGCCATCGTATGGTTTAATTACGACAGGTAGGCCAATGTCTTGTGCTTCTTCCCACGCTTCTTCAGCGCTGCGAACTAAGCTACCTTCAGGTACTGGAACGCCACAGGCTTTCAACAAGGACTTCGTCATGTCTTTGTCACTAGCGATGCTTTCGGCAATCGCACTGGTGCGATCGGTTTCTGCGGTCCAAATTCGACGCTGCGAGCAGCCGTGACCCAGTTGTACCAAATTGCCTTCTGTTAGGCGAATTGATGGAATCTTGCGATCGGTCGCCGCATCGACGATGTGTCCCGTACTTGGGCCAAGGCAGAGCGAATCCACCATATCTTGTAGACGCAGAATTTCAGCATCTAGATCGTACTGTTGATCTTCGATCATCGCCATTAAGAGATCGCGCGCGACTGCTAAAGCGGCCCGTCCGACTTGTTCTTGTCGTGTGCGGAAGGCCATCTTATAAACGCCGTTCACATGTGTGGAACGTGTCTGGCCGAAACCTGTTTTCATCCCTGACATATTTTGGATTTCAAGTACGACATGTTCCAAAATGTGGCCGACCCACGTACCTTCTTTAAGGCGTTCTAGGAAACCACCGGGTTCGCCAACACCGCAACGATGTGCAGCTAGACCGGGCAATTTTGCGGTCAGCCGTTCGTAAAGACCGGGAAGTTTGTTAGAGGGCAGTTCTTCGAATTCGCCGATATCGAGCCATACTTCGATGACTGGACGATAAGTCCAAATATTAGGGCCGCGTAAATGGTTGATGCGTAGCGGAGTGATATCTTTCTTTTTTGTTGTCATGAATGATGTCAGTTTTTATATTTAATATTTATTGAATATTATTCTTGCTATTCGCTTTACTTTTAAGCCTATCGAACAAGATCTGCTCGAAATAAGCTTGGACAGACCTGCTTATAACGTTGATGTCATCGATTCGCTGACATCAGCGTTAAATGAAACAAATTGAGAATTAAGTGGGTAAGCTTGCTGGTATACTTCAAGCTAAGCGCAAAAACAGATATTCTCAATGATCTAGTTTCCCTTTCGACAGAATACCGTAATTTGTCCTTTCAGTCATAGCGCTTGATGCAAACTCCTAAATTTTTGTAATGATTTTGCAAGAATTTGGCTGCCTCTAAGCGAATAAATGCGGTTTTTTTAATTTTTGTAGAACTTCCTCTTGTGGTGGTAAGTTCTTATTGGAGTCCGTTCAACGATGACTATGTCAGCCCCAGCAGTTTCTGCCATGCCCGAATCATGGGCTAATGAAATCAGTGCCCAGCTACGCCCAAATGAACAAGTCTTGCATAGCGTTGAGACCGATCTTAACGCTCGTTTGCAATTTAAGTCAGGTTTGTTGGTCGTTACTGATCAACGTTTGTTGAGTTGCTCGCCTGATGGCCGTGCCTGGGAATCTTGGAACTACCAAGCTGATTTGCAGCTGCGTCATCACGACCATGCTGGTGTAGGGCATTTAGAGCTGTTTAATCAATCGGGATCGCTTGCCCACTGGCGTTTTACTCTTGGCCAGAACCTAATGGTGATTCGCTTGATGGACGGTTTTCGTGAAAAGTTACAGGAAGTGGTGACTGGGCAGGCTCCTGCCAAAGTTGAACAAAATGTTTGTCCGAGTTGCAAGGCTGTTTTGGAACCTGAACAAGAGGAATGCCCTGTCTGTACGAAGGTCATACACACGCCGCCATCGACATGGACTTTGTTCCGTTTGTGGCGTTTTGCGCATCCGTATCGTTTTCAACTTGCTATCGGTTTCACACTGATGTTGTTGGGAACAGCCTCCCATATGATTCCTCGCTATTTGACAAAGCCATTAACGGATGAGGTCTTAATTCCTTTTCAAAGTGGTAAACACGTCGAGCTTTCATTGGTGGGTATGTATATTGGTGGCTTACTCGGCGCAGCGATTATGGCGTGGTTACTGAGTTGGGGGAAAACTTACATTCTCGCCCTTGTCTCTGAGCGCATCGGCGCAGACTTACGCACAGCGACCTACGAACATCTTTTGAAACTATCGTTAGAATATTTTGGTAGCAAGCGTACCGGCGACTTAATGTCGCGTATCGGCAGTGAGAGTGATCGTATTTGTGTTTATCTCTCATTGCACTTGCTCGACTTCGCGACCGACGTCTTGATGTTCTTGATGACTGCCGCATTCCTGCTACAAATTAATACCAAACTTGCTTTGGTTACCTTGCTTCCTTTACCTCTGATTGCATGGGCGATTCATATGGTGCGCGATAAACTTCGCACTGGCTTTGAAAAGATAGATCGTGTTTGGGGTGAAGTGACGAATGTATTGGCCGATACGATTCCCGGCATCCGCGTGGTGAAAGCCTTTGCGCAAGAAGAGCGCGAGGCGACGCGTTTTAGAACAGCAAACAAACACAATCTTGCTGTCAACGATAAGCTGAACAAAGTTTGGTCATTGTTTTCTCCTATTGTTTCCTTCTTGACCGATATCGGTATTTTGGTGGTGTGGGTGTTTGGTATCTGGCAGGTTTCCCGCAATGAAATTACGGTCGGTGATTTGGTTGCGGCTGTTGCTTTCATTAGTAACTTCTACGGCCGTATTGACTCGATGAGTCGTATCGTTTCAGTTACCCAAAAATCAGCATCTGCGGCGAAACGTATTTTTGATATTTTGGATCATGTGTCTAGCGTTCCTGAGCCACAGAACCCGGTCAATATTAAAGAAGTGAAGGGGCAAATCGAATTGCGCGAAGTTGGTTTCCGCTACGGCAATCGCTCGGTCAATCGCGGTATTAATTTGAGTATCAAACCGGGTGAAATGATAGGCTTGGTTGGTCATAGTGGTTCCGGTAAGAGTACTTTGGTTAATCTCATTTGCCGTTTCTATGATGTGGCGGAAGGCGCGATTTTACTGGACGGCGTTGATATCCGTTCTTTCCCTGTAGCGCAGTATCGCAGCAATATTGGTCTTGTTTTACAGGAGCCCTTCTTATTCTTCGGTACCATCGCTGACAATATCGCTTACGGAAAGCCCGACGCAACGCGGGAGCAAATTATTGCAGCGGCTCGCGCAGCACACGCCCATGAATTTATTTTGCGACTTCCACAGGGCTACGATTCCATGGTGGGTGAACGTGGTCAAGGTTTGTCGGGTGGTGAGCGTCAAAGGATTTCGATTGCTCGTGCTTTGTTGATTGATCCTCGTATTTTGATCATGGATGAGGCGACAGCTTCGGTTGATTCGGAGACTGAAAAAGAGATTCAAAAAGCGCTTGATAACTTGGTGCAAGGTCGTACCACGATTGCCATTGCTCATCGTCTTTCAACCTTGCATAAGGCCGATCGTCTAGTTGTCCTCGATCGTGGTGAGGTGGTCGAAATTGGTAGCCACGACGAGTTGATGAGTAAAGAGGGTGCTTACTTTAGATTGTACGAAGCGCAAGCGCGTAATGAAGCTGCGGCTGCGATAGCAGGAGAATAAAAGATGACGACCGATTTTAGTTTGGTAAGAGATCGCTTTCAAAAGCTAGTGTTGACTGACGCAACTGGTGCCAAGTTTGAAGATGTACGACCAGTGCGTGCCTTCCCGATTCAATCGCCTAGTCAAGGTATTTCCCTGGTACTGGAAAATGGGCAAGAAGTTGCTTGGATCGATGATCTTAACGACTTGAACGCTGAGGTGCGTGCCTTGATCGATACAGAATTAGAGGGCAGGGAATTTATGCCCGAGATCGCGCGTATCCTGAGTGTGACTAGCTTTGCAACACCTTGCACCTGGCATGTTGAAACAGATCGAGGTAATACTCAATTTGTACTCAAGGGCGATGAAGATATACGTCGTATTGGGAAAGAATCTTTACTGATTGCCGACAATCACGGCATCCATTTCTTGATTCGAAACATGTTTGACATCGATAAACACAGCCGCAAGATTTTAGATCGATTCTTGTAATTGAAAGCCCCATGTCCTCCGGTGTTCTACTTAGGAAAGTTTGAGTGGGGTGTGGAAAAGTTTGACTTCATCGCCCTCGTTCAATGAGATGGTTCTTTGCAGCGTGAAGCCAAGCTTTTGCAACAGATTGCAAGAGGCGATATTGTGAAGCGAGACGATGGCGTACAGCTCCTTTAGCTGTACCGTGTCTGCTGCAAAGCGCATCGTGGCAGTGCATGCCTCAAATGCATAGGATTGCCCCCAATATTGGGGTAGTAGCGCGTAACCAATATCGATGCCAGGGAGATTGTCGCGTTTGACAAGACCGCATAGTCCAAGCGGCGCTCCATCTTCAAGGCGTTCAACCAAAAAAAGGCTGAAGCCTTGTCTTTCCTGTACGTCGTTATGTGCGGTTCGAATAGCGAGCTTCGCGTCTTCTAACGTGCGGATTCCTTTGTCGCGAATATTAGTAATGAACGAGGGATCGTTGTGGAGTTCGACATAGAATGCGGCGTCATCGTCATTGAGTGTCCGTAGCTTTATTCTTTTACTTTCGATGATCGTTGTCGTCCTCATATCGCTCCTTTTTCTTCGCCCTCGATCAAGGGTACAATGCTCGATTATCTGTATCCTTGTAGCGTTCGCATTTTGATATGCTAAGTGTATGCCACAAGCACTGATCTCAACAATTATTTTTCAAAACAAAACGAATATGAAACTCGCGACAATCAAAGACGGCACTCGTAACGGCCAGTTAGCAGTAGTGTCGAAAGACTTGAAGACGGCACAATTGGCGGATGGCATTGCCCCGACCTTGCAACATGCGCTCGACGACTGGAACTTTATCGCGCCACAGTTAGAGGCTGTATATGAGCGTTTGAATGCCGGACGTGGGATTAACAGTTTTGATTTCGATCCAAAAAATTGTCTGGCACCATTACCGCGCGCCTACCAATGGGCCGATGGTTCTTCATACGTCAATCACGTAGAGCTAGTGCGTAAAGCGCGAAATGCCGAGATGCCAGAGAGCTTTTGGCACGATCCTTTGATGTATCAAGGTGGTAGTGATGACTTCATCGGTCCGATGGATGATATCGCTTTGATGTCGGAAGAATGGGGCATTGATTTTGAAAGTGAAATTGCTGTGATTACCGGCGATGTTCCTATGGGCGTCAAAGTGCAACATGCGAGCGAACATATACGCCTTTTGATGTTGGTAAATGATGTGTCATTGCGTAACCTCATCCCTGCTGAGTTAGCGAAGGGTTTTGGCTTCTTCCAATCTAAGCCTGCTTCCAGTTTCTCTCCTGTCGCGGTCACGCCAGACGAACTCGGCGATGCTTGGAAAGACGGCAAAGTGCATCTGCCGCTGCGCTCAACTTGGAACGATACCTTGGTTGGGCAACCAAATGCCGGTGTGGATATGGTGTTTTCATTCCCCCAGCTGATTACGCATTTGTGCAAGACGCGTAATGCACGTGCTGGAACGATCATTGGCTCAGGAACGGTATCCAACAAAGATCCGAAAAAAGGCTACAGCTGTATTGCTGAAAAGCGTGCATTGGAAATGATTGCCAACGAAGGACAAGCCAGCACGGAATTCATGAAATTTGGCGACAAGATTCGAATTGAGATGTTGGATAAAAATGGGAAGTCGATATTCGGTGCAATCGATCAGAGCGTGGTTGAATACAACGCCAACTAATTCATCGTTTTCTACAGGTTTTTTTGTCGACGGTGCTTGCAACTGTAGATAAAAAAGTCTTGAGTCTATATACTTCATGCGGTATATCAATCGAGATAAATCTTCTTGTTGTCATATAAAGAAGAGTCTCGACACAATTGGCTTTTAAACAAGGATGTCCGCATGAACCTCCACCAATTGCGCTTTGTGCGCGAAGCAGTTCGACAAAATTTCAATTTGACTGAAGCCGCGAAAGCCTTGTTCACCTCGCAGCCAGGCGTGTCGAAGGCCATTATTGAGCTTGAAGAAGAATTGGGGATCGACATTTTCGCTCGCCACGGCAAACGTATTCGCGGGCTTACTGAACCTGGCCGAGCCGTCTTGAAATCGGTCGAAATGATCATGCAAGAGATCGACGGTCTCAAACGCATCGGTAAAGAGTTTGCGGCGCAAGATAGTGGTAGTTTTACGATTGCAACAACGCACACTCAAGCGCGTTACGCTTTGCCTAAGATCGTGCAAGCCTTCATGCAAAAATACCCCAAGGTTCGTTTGTCTTTGTTGCAGGGAAGCCCGAAGCAGATCGCTGAGATGGTCATGCGCGATCAAGCTGATCTGGCAATCGCGACGGAAGCCATTACGAATGTCGATGGTCTGGTGTCTATGCCTTGCTATCAATGGGAACATGTGGTGGTAGTCCCGGCGGATCATGCTTTATTGCGAGCGAAGTCGCTTTCCTTGGAAGAAATCGCGAAGTTTCCCCTGATTACCTATGATGCAGCTTTTGCTGGCCGCAGCAAAATCGATCATGCATTTGAAGTGAAACATTTGAAGCCAGATGTGTTGTTGGAAGCGATTGACGCCGACGTCATCAAAACCTATGTCGAACTTGGGATGGGAGTTGGGATTATCGCCGGCATGGCCTTTGATCCAGAACGCGATACAAATTTACGGGCGATTCCAGCTGGGCATTTATTCGGAATGAATGTGTCTAGAGTGGCAGTGCGCCAGGGCGCCTACTTAAGAAGTTATATGTATTCCTTCATCGAACAGTTATCGCCAACCATGAATCGCAAGTTGATCGATCAAGTAATGCAGGGCGGCAAAGACAATTACGACTTGTGATGCACCTGAAGTGACCAGCACAAAAATACGAATTTTATTTAAGAAAGAACAGCATGTCCGACAATGATTTAGCCAAGTACTATGCCCAAGTGGCGGAAATCTATGAAGATAAGTACTTAGAACCCGATCTTGATGAGGATGCAGAAGCTGCGGCTGAACACGTCAGCGAAGCACTTGCTAATCATCAGGTCTTAGAGCTGGGTTGTGGCACAGGTTTTTGGACGGAATTTGTCGCGGAAACAGCTGAATCGGTATTGGCGACAGACATCAATGAGCTCATGCTCGAAATCGCACAAGAACGTGAATATGCCTTAGAAAACGTAGAGTTCGCGCAGGCAGATTGGTTAGATTTGAAATTGCCCGAGGGACGTAAATTTTCAGCCTGTTTCGCTGCAGGTATGTGGCCTCATGTTAAACGTGAAGACTACGCCAAAGTTTTTAAAAATATCAAAACAGCGATCGGCGCTGGTGGTTTCTTGGTGCTGATAGGCGATAACAATGTGGAAGACTTTACGCCGCCGACCGCAAGAACCGATGCCGAAGGGAATACGTATCAACGCCGCGAATTACCTGATGGTAGCTTGGTTGAAGTGCTGAAGAATTTCCCGACTGATAGTTACCTAAAGAAGAAATTTGCGACCGTCGCGCGGGATATTCGTTTGAGTCGCAACGAGTTTTTCTGGATGTTGACTTGTGTCTTGAAGTGATGAGGTAAGTATGGACTTGTTAGCGTGTGCCGAGAAGATTCGTGTGAAGTTAGGTCAAGATAGCAGCTTGAATGCGGTTTTGAAGTTTGATTGTGGTAGCGACGGCGTAATCGTGGTCGATGCAGTGCAGCGCCCGCACATTGTTGATCACATCAATCGTGAAGCGAACTGTACTGTGAGTCTGTCACTAGAGGATCTCGCGAAATTACTCAACGGCGAACTCAATCCTGTGATGGGTTTCATGTCGGGTCAGTTGAAACTTGCTGGTGATATGAGTATCGCGATGCGACTACAAAAAGTTGTTTGATCCATGTTGAAGCAATTTCATCTTTTCCTTATTTTGTTTTCAGCATTTTTTATATGAGGTCATACTCGGTTTTGCTGGTCAAACAAGGTTGGCGCTTTCAAGTCAATCACGGTCAAAGTATCTTAATCGCCGCCCAAGAGGCGGGGATCCGTATTAATAGCTCGTGTCGCAATGGAAGTTGCCGGACCTGTTATTGTCAGCTTCAAGTGGGGCAGGCTCGACATCTCATCGATTGGCCGAGCCTAAGCCGCGAAGAAAAGGAAGAGGGTTATATTCTTCCCTGCGTGGCAACCGCGGAGTCCGATTTGGAGTTGGTAACCGATTACGCGTTCAAAATATAAAAGCTAGAGAGCGATTGTCTTCTCGAGTCACTGCGTGATGGGACGGCAATCTTTTTTCAAACCTTTTTGCTTATTCCAACATGCGCTCGGTTCTGCGCTGGTGTGTGGCAAGCCAAGTTCATCGAGATTTACTACTTGCGTATCCCATGCACTAACGCCATCGCGATTCAATTGCAGGCGTAAGGCCCAGCCGCGTGATTGCGCTGGATTATCCATCAACTCGATCATGAAATTGCCAAGACTGTAAATAATAGGTTTGCCTTTGTATTCTTCAGTATCTTGAATCACGTGTGGGTGGCCACCGATCACAGCATCTGCACCTGCATCTATCATTATTCGAGCTAATTGGCGCTGACGTGGTCCTGCTTTCATTTCATTCTCCCAACCCCAATGCATGAAGGGGATGACGAAGTCGGCACCGTACACCTGCTTTGCCGCCTTAATGTCGGCAATAACATGTTCATCTTCGCTCCACGCTGTTCCCGCGAGTTCGTGGCTTGCTTCGAAGCTGCGTGGCATAAATTCGTTATAGCCCAATAAAGCGATCCGATAACCATGTTTGCTAATAATTAGCGGTGTGTGGGCTTGCTTTAAATTGTGTCCTCCGCCGAAGTAGGCAAGTTTTTGTTGATTAAGTAGATCGAGCATTTCAGAAAATGCTTTTGGTCCGAAATCGCCAGAATGATTGTTCGCAATTGAAATGGCATCGACATATTTTGCGAGCACAGGGATTGTTCTTGGGTGCGCGCGGAATGTAAAGTTCTTGTCAGCCGCCTCGCCAAGGTTGGCGATTACGCACTCGAGATTCGCGATGCGAATGTCGGCCTGTTTAAATAGTTTGCTGACGCCAAGGAATGGGTCGCCGCCGTCTTCAATGCGTTTGCCAGCAGGACCATCAAGCACGACATCTCCAACGAATAGCAGGCTAATCGTTTCTTTTTGTTTGCCTTGGGCATAGGAAGAGGGGATGAGTAGTGCTTGCGCCAGAATTAAAACAGTGCTTAAGCCAAAGATGGTTTTGAATTTCATTGTTTTACTTTGAAGAGTTCACAGTGGTATTTGAGCTCGCGCTCGACCTCGCCAGCGTATAGGTGATTATATGGGGTGATCAAGGTAGGTCGATTGTTTAGTTTAAACGGCCCACGATAGATGGCCTCGTGGATCGGGAGGTCTTTGGGATTCGCTTGAAAATAAGCATAGAGCGCGATGTGCTCAAGCTTCTTTGCTTGACCTATCATGACGGCCTTGAAAGTGAATCTGCCACCAATATCGACTGGTTTGGTCTCGTATCCACTTGATTGCGGGAAGGTATCAATAATTTCAGTTTGATCAGCATAGCTCACATAACAGCGCAATACTGCGGTCTCAGATTTTGCCGAATTTGGATCTATGAAAGCGGATGCAAGGTTTGTAAATTGCTGCAATCCTAGAAGTAAAGTAAATAGTAAAATTTGGCGCATGGTTGCAGGCAAAAACGTTCGATTAGATAGCCCGATATGGTCGGAGCTTAGTTTTTAAGTGTAGAGCTTTGACCTGGAAATTGTCTAGAAGTTCACACCCATTTTTGAAGCGTACTCATGCTGAGCATTGAGCGCAGTTGCTCAATACTTACTCAATTTGATGGAAATAGGTGAATAATTGAGGTTTAAGTTATCTGAAATTAGAAAGTTTCAATTTAAAATTTACTTTATTCAGAATATGTGCGTATAATCGTTGAATCGTTGAGATTCTAGGTTGTAGTGCAGTATCAGTCTGTCATTTCATGCTTGGTTGAAACGATCTATCGGGCACATGCCCACATTAACTGAAATAGGAAATTGTAATGGCAACAGGTATTGTAAAATGGTT
>CANHZI010000122.1 GCA_947464955.1 Oxalobacteraceae bacterium | reverse complement strand
GTGTGGCGGAATCGGCTGTGGCGTCGAGTACATCGTCAACGACTTGGAAAGCGAGACCAATGGCTGCGGAATACGCATCTAAAGCCGCAATTTCATTGGACTCTAAACGCTTACCACTCATCGCACCAAGAATAACCGAGGCGCGTAAAAGTGCACCTGTTTTTAAGCGGTGCATTTGTTCAAGTTGTTCACGTGTGAGTGAAAGACCAACGCTGGCCAAGTCAATTGCTTGACCACCGCACATTCCGACTGAACCGGAGGCCTGTGCTAATAATTGAATCATCGGTAGTTTTTGTTCTGCGCTGGCTACCGATTCACTGAGCACCAAAAATGCTTGGGCCTGTAGTGCATCCCCGACAAGTAATGCCGTTGCTTCATCATATTTCTTATGAACGGTGGGTTTGCCACGACGAAGCGCATCATCATCCATGCATGGCATGTCATCATGTACTAAAGAGTAGGCATGAATCATTTCAACCGCACAAGCGGCTCGTGAGAGAAGTTCTTGAGGCGCATTGAATAGTTTGCCTGCTGCAAACACTAAGAGTGGACGCACGCGTTTTCCACCGTCTAAAACAGCGTAGGCCATAGCTTCATGTAAGCGCTGTGGCGTGGCTTGTACTGACGGTAAATATTCTTGTAAGGAGACTTCGACTTCACCTTGTATGGACTTCATCCATAGCTGAAACGTACTGCTCATGCCTGACCCTCATTGCTATCATCTGAATGAAAGGCTTTTAACATGCCGGCATCGAGGATCTTGACCTGTTGTTCTACTTTTTCTAATTGTGCAGCACAAAATTGAATCAGTTCGGAACCACGTTGATAGGCAGTCACTGAGGCTTCAAGCGGAAGTTGTCCGGATTCCATTTGTGAAACCAAAGCCGTGAGTTCGGCCATTGCTTCTTCGAATGACGCTGGTGTCACACTTGGGGGTAATTTCTTTGACATAGATTACTTTGCAAGGTAGATTGCAGGAGTGGCAAGCTAAACCCCGTATTTTAGATCAAAGGGGGCTTGCTATGGGGGATATCCATTAAGTCGACTTAGTGAGATTGCATTATAAAAAAACATGATTTTCACGTTTGGGCTGTTGACACGTAAAAAAATGCTTAAAAAATGAGCGAAATTGCGTTTCAAACATTTCCATGTGGAAATAAAGTGGATATAGTCAAAGGTGTGTAGAGGCACAATTTTGGCTTGACGGAGCAGTGTTGGAACAGTTTATGTCGACAAATCAAGCAGATCCGAAGTTATCGGGTAAGTTTTCTAAGGCCGAATACAAAGTGCCTTTAGAAAAGCTCGAAACCTGGCAGGCCCTGGTGCAACAGGCTTGCCAACTATGTGCGCCGCAAATTGAGCCATTTGCCGGACGTTTGTCGCACGCCTTATTTGGTCAGTCAGAAGACGCCAGCGATTCCAAATTAGCCAACACTTGCTTTCACGGCGCACAGCTGCTGAAAAATAGTAGCTATACCTATTATTATTTATGCACGGCCGCTTTAGAGAAAATACTCAAATCGGAAGTGAAAGAATTTACCCAGTCGGAAAAAAAGATCCCGTCAATCAAAAGCGACCAGAATGAAGTCGAGATGAGTTTGGTTTCCTATGAGGAAATGGAGCTCAAACTGAGCTACAGTCGCGCGAGTCGTTCCTTAGAGCTAGCCCACGCCGAACCTTTAGCTGCACTCAATATGCGTTTTGCGAGCATGCTGGGGATAGAAGGAGTGGGAGTCGCGCAGAATCCTTTCCGCCCCGAAGTGTTCTTACGGGCTTTGAATTCTGCATGGTGTGACTTCAATCCAGACGCAAATTCCCATCCATTGGTTTTGCCATTGTTGAGCGAATTAGTGTTCGACCTTGCACCGGTATATCACGCGCTCAATGAATTATTGGTCGTGCGCGGTATATTGCCTGATTTGCAAGAGACATATCGCATGAAACGTAAACAAGCGAGTGTTGATGCCGAGAGCGTTGGAGAAGCTGTCAAAAATGAAGTCACCCGCAAGCTTGAACAATATTTTGCAGGTCAAAGCGCTGGTCCTGAGGCGCATGCGGCACAGCATCAGCAGGCTGTGCAAGCGAACTACAACTCGGGTGCAAGCAGCAATGCAGCGGCGCCAGGAGTGGGTGGTTCTCAGCCTTATGCATACTCTGCGGAAGCAAGAAATTTTAATCCAGCCAGTTCTGAACTTTTTCAGTATCTCGCAGGATTGCAAAAAAATATGGCGATCCATCAATTGGTCGCTGGTGCACAAAATGCCGTGCGTTTGTCGCAGATCCGGCAGGAAATGCCAAACGTATTTCATACCGGAGTTGAACGTCACACCTTCGATTTGCTATCGCATGTGTTTGACGGTGTCTTTGGTAACCAAGATATTCCTGACCCCATCAAAGATTTAATTGGCCTGTTGCAGGTGCCAGTGCTTAAAGCCGCTTTGATGGACAAAGATTTCTTCTTCCAAGATAACCATCCTGCACGTCGGTTGATCGAGTTGTTGTCCAAATACAGTGTTTCTCTCGACCCCGAAAAAGGTCAGGAAGATCCTTTATTCCAGGCGATGCAACGTAATGTGATACGGGTGCAAAAGGAATTTGATCAACAACTGAGTTTGTTTGATGAGGTCGTCAATGACCTTGAAAGCTTCATTCACAAAGATGAAGCCGCCACGATCGAAGCCTTGCAGGCGCCGATTAATCGCGCGATACAGCGTGAGAAATTCAAACAAGCAAGTATCGCTGCAACGCATGAAGTTTCTTTGCGTATTGGAACTGGAGAGGTATTGGCTTTCGTCGAGACCTTCCTTGAAAATCGCTGGACTAAGGTGTTGACCTTGGCTTACAGCGTGCGCGAAGAAAAACCGCATGCGGTCGAAGATGCGATCAAAACTATGGACGACCTGATCTGGAGTATTAAACCCAAGATCACTTTGGCGCAGCGTCAAGAAATGATTAATCGTTTGCCTGGGATTTTAGCTCGCCTCAATAAATGGCTGAGTCTGATCAAATGGGAAGATGCAGATCGCGTGCAGTTTTTCGCTGATCTTGCCGAATGCCATGCTTCCATTGTGCGGGCGCCTCTCGAGTTGACGCCCGAGCGACAAATGGAAATCGCGGTTGAAGCGGCGAAAATTGCCACTGAACGTCGCCTAGAAAAACGCGCGAAAGCAGAGGCAGAAGCAAAAGCACAAGCGGAAGCGGAAGAGGCCGAAAAAGCACGCTTGGTTGCCTTGGCGATAGAAAAAGCGAAGGCGCAGGCGCCGAAGCAAGCTGCGACTCCAGCCACAAAATTCACCTCGAGCAGCTCTGATTTTCAGGCTAGGTCGGGCGCGATATCGGCAGGTGTCGTCGGTGATCCGAATGTTACGGTTACTGCCGAGGATGGCACACAATCATTGCCAGTATCTGCTGTTGAGGCAAGTGCCAACGCAGGAGCTACTCCAAGTGCCGCTGTGGTGGTTAATGAAGAATCGATCATTGCCAAGGTGGAGAAGGCGATAGAGGATGCTGAAAGTTTTGTGGCATCGCTAGAACGCGGCATGTGGCTGCAATTCGAAAAACTGGATGGTTCGCAGCAAAAAGTGCGCCTCGCTTGGGTTAGTCCTATGCGCAGTTTGTTCATTTTTACGTCGAGCCAGAAAGAAAAATCGTTCTCAGTGGCGGTCGATGAACTCGAACGTAATTTCCGAGAAGCTAGAGTGCAGATTGTCTCGGTTGATAAAGTCGTAGATCGTGCCTTGCTCGATGCATTGAATAAGCCAATTGCGACTCTAAGTGAACCACAAGTAGTAACTGCGAGCTAGTTCGGTATTCGATCACATGAAACTCAAAGGTATTCATCACGCCGCGATTATTTGCGGCGATTATCCTCGTTCAAAACATTTCTATTCTGAGATTTTGGGTTTGCCCATACTGGCCGAACAGTATCGTAGTGAACGACGCTCCTACAAACTAGATTTGGCTCTACCTGATGGCACGCAACTTGAGTTATTCAGCTTTCCTGATGCGCCACCACGGCCGTCTTATCCCGAAGCGCAAGGTTTAAGGCATCTTGCGTTTGTGGTTGAGAATGTCGATGCCGCGAAGTTTGATTTGGAAGCGGCTGGCGTTACCGTCGAAGCAGTACGGATTGATGAAGCAACGGGCAAGCGCTTTACTTTCTTCGCTGATCCTGATGGCCTACCTTTAGAGCTATACGAAGCTTAGTCTCGCTCTGTGCATGAGTCGCTTAGTGTGAACAAAAAGTGTGAACCAAAAGTGTGAACCAAAAGTGTGAACAAAAAAGCGGATGAGGTCCCCCATGCTTGGGGACATAGAGAGACCTCATCCAGGCTTCAAAAAAATAATCTCATGGTGCTTGCTTATGGACCTTCAACTACTGACGCACGACATTCATGGCCTTGATCAAGGTGCCTTGTGCATCGTCACCATCTAAGGACCAGCTAAACATACCACCTAAGCCTTGCGCTTTGACATAGGCAGATTTGGTATTGATGACAGCAGGGTCGTCGTAGCTCCAAAACTCATTGCCGTCATAACTCCACAATTGTTTGGTCACAGGATGTACATAACGTGTGGCGCGTTTTTGTACTAAGACTTTGTAGTCATCGACGCCCGCTTCATAGGTGCCTGCGGCCGGGCTGGTCGCTGCTTGATACAGTCCATCTCCTTTAGGCCCCGCTTTCACGCCCTTCCAGCCACGTCCATAAAAAGGGATGCCGACGATAATTTTAGACTTAGGCATGCCCGCTGCAACAAGCGCAGTCACCGCATCATTGATATTGTATTTGATCAAATCGCCAGTCACTGGCGCCGCACTATCAGGATACAAAGCCGATTGGAAATTAGTCGGTCCTACCGTCTCCCACCCACCGTGGAAATCGTAGCTCATGATATTGACCCAATCGAGGTAGCTGCTGTACAAGCCAGGCTCGGTGTTGCGGATCTTATCGACGCCAGAGCCAACTGCGGCAGTAAGGTAGTAGCGACGTTTGTTGGCGGCTGCTAAGGCATCGAGTTGCGTGCGGAACTCTTTCATCAGCAAAGTGAAGTTTTGTTTATCGCGCGGATCGTAAGAATTGCCAGCTAATCCACCGCTTACTGGATATTCCCAATCGATATCAATCCCATCGAAAATGCCTTTGGCGACACCAGCTCCACCAGCACCTTCAGCAACAGGCAAATTTCCTTTGACGTAGAGATCGATACAAGAGCTGACCAGCGCTTTTCGGCCTGCATCAGTGCGGGCAAACGTACTGAAATTTTTTGACCAGGTCCAACCGCCAAGCGAGATCATCACTTTCAAGTTCGGATTACGTAATTTTAATTTTTTGAGCTGGTTGAAATTGCCTTTTAGTTTTGCATCCCATGTATCGCCTACACCGTCGACTGACTCATTCGCTGCAAAACCACGTTGATAGTCTGCCCAACCATCCCCACCATCGCCATTGCCATTCTCAGCCCGAGTCACGATATTGCAGCGGCCATCCGCATACACATTACCAAACGCATAGTTGAGGAAGGTGAGATTCTTATCGCCGCCGGTGTCGACTAAATTGCGTAGTTTGTAGTTGCGACCATAAATACCCCATTGCGCAAAATACGAACCGAGATGTTTACCAACGGTAGGCTTAGGCTCTGGAATGCCACTACCATCGCCGCCGGGCGGCACGGTTGGTGTGCACTCGCTCGCTGGACGTTCTTCCCATGGCCCCCATTGATTACTGCCAGGGATTTCGTTCTGTGTGTACCATTTGGCGCGCCAAGTCTTGCCGCCATAAGTTGAATAGAGTCCTTGGGTGTAGACACTTGCGCTGTTCCAAGGATTGCATTCGGCTGCACTGGCGAGATTGCAGAGTGCCATGCTGGCGCAGGCGATCAAGAGTCGCAAACTCCATTTCCATTGTTGTTTCATATCGTCTCCGGTTTTCATGTTGTCACGCAATGCCGTGCCATTGCGTGTTGGTCATTGGGATTGCCTTAGCACGGCGATGTTGATCTTTAATGGCTTATTTCAAAGTCACTTTGAAGTAGTACTCGACGCATTTCACGTAGTCACCCGACTTCAAAGCATTGAACGGTGTTTGGTAATTCACCAGTTTGCAGGCGTAGCTTTTGCCATCAGGACGGCTAGAGTCATAGCTCCAGTCTTGTTCCCAATTGAGCAGTTGCGCACCAGCGCCATTGTTGGGAAATGGTTTCTGTGTGGCGCAGCTCAAGGCTTCAGTATTTGGCACAGGCACTGCAAGGTAGTTGGCCATACTCTTGTAGTAGCTAATTCGATTCGTGGCTTGCGGTTTATCGGTCCCAGAGTTGCATTCGATGCCGCCATTGATGAT
The DNA here is from genome assembly GCA_947464955.1 of Oxalobacteraceae bacterium. Lineage (GTDB taxonomy): Bacteria > Pseudomonadota > Gammaproteobacteria > Burkholderiales > Burkholderiaceae_D > Undibacterium. Next base: position 7,834 of record CANHZI010000122.1, on the reverse strand, counting down.
ATTGATGGTCGCGCCAAAACCCGCACTGATATTGGCCGCAGCGTCGGCTGCATTCGGTTTCCAGGTACCATCAATTACGTGCAACATCGATGGTTTAGGTGGTTGTGGATAGACGTAGAAAAAGACGGCAGAGGCTAAATTCAACCAGGTGTCAGATACCAATTCGGGCTTATCGAGTAAGGTACGTACAGTGCCAAACATGGCATCAGAGAAGGGGCCATAGTTGTAGTTGTACGAGAGTTGTTTGGCGCCGCGTCCATAGTATTTCTTCCATGTGCCATTCGGGTTTTTACCGCAGGCCCAAGTTTGACCTTGCCATGTGTTGGGATCACATTCAGCGTTGTAACCACAGCTCGTATCATCATCGCGGCAACCGGCTTCGCGCAAGAAGTACAAGCCTTGACGCCATTGCGGAATAGGCGAGCCTGGATCGTGTGCACCGGTTTCTTGAGCGAAATGCGCGAACATGGTGGCCAAGCCTTTACGACAAATGGCATCGGCATTCCGACCATCGCTGTAGTCGTCGCAGACTGCCGGGAATTTAGCAATGGCTTGCAGGAAGCGTGTATAGGTGTAACTAGCATCGCGTATCGCAAATAGGGTTTGCCAATCGGTGTTGCTGACGATGCGTTCAACCCGTTTAACGTTGATCGGGTTGGCAGCACGACCCGGTTGTACGGCTTCAACCGCGGCGGTATCTAAGGTGCGTATCGAGGCTTTGATTTGTTGGAAGAGTGTGCTCGAAGTTTTAGCTGCTTCGTCCGCTTGTGCCTCTTTCAAAGTGGGAATGCCTTTGGGTGTGCCGCCGTCAGGTGGAGTCGTTCCCCCGCTATACGTGCACTCTCCTGTCGGGCGCGCTTCCCATACATCGCTTTTTCCTGGCTCATTGTTTTGTGTCCACCATTTCGCGCGCCAATTGGTTTTGTTAGCGACCACATAATTGCCATTGACATAGACTTTGCTCGCTTGCCAATCACTGCAAGTGGGCGTTGCTGGTGCTGCATCTGCTTGACTGGCGGCGAGGCTGAGCATGCTTACACTCATTAATATTCGCCACAAGCGATGCGGTTGGTATGTGAATCTTGAAGTCATTTTTGTCTCCTGTTTTTTTGGACTATTGAAAAAATTTGAATGCGAAGCAAACAAAACGAAGGTAGTAAATCTCCCTCCATCAAGTCGATGGAGAGAGTGCATACAAGTTTGTGTTACGACAGAGTGAGTCTTATTTCACATAAGGGAGGTAAGGCTGTTCGCTGCGAATAGCGTACGGCTTGCCATTGATGGTGACCGAGAAGTTTGTCGGCCCAGAGATCGGTAAGTAGTACACCACAGCCAGCGTCGTGCTTGCCCCCGGAGCGAGGCTGCTCCAACTTGGCAACTTTACTGACACACGATGAAGATCACCTTTAAGACCACCAATATTGTTTCCAGTATGGCCACTGGTGATCACTTTTAAGCCAAAGCCAGATTGATCCGCCATGGTATTGGGCGTGGACGTGGGAATGTCGAATTGAAATTCCGTACCGCCTGGTATTGCAAAGCTAGAATTATTAGTGATCTTCAGATTCGGATTGATAGGGTAATTCGCATCGCCCAATTTGTAATCGAGTAATTCAAACTTCAAATCGATCGCACCGATAGGCGCCGCTTGTGTGCTGCGTTTATTACCATACTGTGTTGCGGTTTTAAACGCAGTATTGAACACACGGGTTAGGGTTGAGCCTATAAAGTATTCACCTTGACCGTTGTTGCGCGCCGCATTCCAATCGTAGTCACCAGCCAGTTCCCAAATCATCGCGCCGCCAATACCGCGGTCGATAATCCATTGCGCTTTCTTCTGTACGGAAGTTTCATCTTCTGTGGAAAGGAAAACGCCTTTCTGCGCATTCCATAGCCAAGGTGCAACAAGCGTGGCATCGTAGTAGCGAACATAGCTACCACTTAAACGATCATCGACATCAGTACTCGGAGTCAAACCATAGCTAGCGATATAAGTTCCGGCTTGGTTGCGCTCGAGATTTTTTGCATGCCATAAAGGGTTACCACCGCCGCCCAACTCTTTGCCTTGTTCATCGAGGTCATGCCAGATATTGTCGATGCCGACAGCACCATTGCCGCAGCCAGTGACACCGGTTGGGCAATTACTGCCCACGGATTTACCCCACAAGCCATTGGTGCCACCAGTGACATTACGCCAGCCTCGAGTGTAATAAGGGATACCCATGTTGATGCGGCCGGCTTGTAATGCGCCACGATAATAGTGGAAAGCCCAATCGGTATTGAGGTAGCCAATGCCTCCATATTGCGCAGTGTTATACACGTTCCAACGCGCGAGTTCGGCGTCTTTGCCGTCATCGAATAGCGCGGCATTCGGGCCCACAAATTCATTCCATGCGCCGTGCAAGTCATAGCTCATGATGTTGGCGAAGTCGAGATACTGTAAGGCCGTCATGTTCTCCATGCCGCGCAGCAGATAGGCTGATGCTGGCGCTGCAATCGTGACTTGGTAGTAGCGATTGTCGACCGTTGCAGCAGCATCCAACTTCTCGCGTAAAGTTTTGAGCAGCACACTATAGCTGCGCATCAAGCCAGCACGTCTGGCGTTGGCCGTTGACCAATCAAGTGGGTTGCCAGCGTCTTTCATGGTGGTGGGATATTCGTAATCAATATCGACACCATCGAAATTATATTTGCGCAAAAAGGCGACAACAGAATCTGCAAACGTGTTGATGCCAGCGGTATTGACGCTACCATCGGCGTTGGTTGTCATGCTGTAAAAGCCACCGCTGTTCACGCGTTTGCCCGTGGCGTCAAAATAACCGCCGGTCTCCGCCCAGCCCCCGACAGAGATTAAGGTTTTGACGCTAGGATATTGCTTCTTGAATTTGTTCAGTAAGTTAAAGTGACCTTTGTAGGCAAATGCTGGATCCATTTCTGCGCCAACTACGCCTGGCCATTGCATGGCAGTTGCTGAGTTGTTTGGATCAGTCTCATTGCCGATCGAAATTTTATTGCTGCTATCAACGTGGGCAAAGGCGAAATTGATGTGGCTGATTTTGTCCCAAGGAATTTGATGCGCCAGATACGCTGAGCTGCCATCTTTTCCTGTGCGCCAGCTGGTGAAGTAGCCGATGATGCGGCGTTTAAGACTGCCCAACTTTTCACGGCCGTTGCTGTCATACGTCAGGCAATAAGGTGCATTAGTGCCTGCAGTCATACTCATGCCATCGGGGCGGCAGAGTGCATGTCCCGTTGGAGCGGGAACTGTGGTCAGTGCAGGGTCTCCGTTGCCTCCACCGCTGCCACCACCCGTGCCACCGCCACAGTCGCTGACGTAGGTCCAAGGGCCGTAAGGTTGCGCACTCGGTGTGTTGCCTTGCGTCCACCAGTTTGCGCGCCACTCTTTATTGTCGTAAGAGGCAGTCATTCCGCCGGTGTAGACTGCGGTGGCGTTCCATGCTGCAGAGGTACAGGCAGCCAGTGTTTTGTTGCTTAGCGTTTTAAATGGATTTGCGGTTTGTGCTGCCGTCGAAAGGCCCGGCAAAGTGGTGCTGACGGCGAACACCATAAGTGTTAGCTGAAGTTTGCTGAAGTATTTCATTTGTCCTCCCCATTGATGACGATTCCTGAAAGTCGGTCTTCAGGTTCACCTTGGGAATTTCAAAGACGAGCAAGATCCTGCAAATGCATGCATAAGGAAAAAATGTCTTTGAAATTACCCCTCCCTCTCGACCATCCAAAGATTTGAATTGCGGTGATGTCTAAAGCTTTTCGATAACTGCTTGAGCAAAATCAATCACGCTGGTGGATGGCAAAGCATCTTGGTTGCACCGCCTCCTAATATTTTTTTGGAGGTCTAATATGGTTTTGTAGTGGTATTTATTTGGTGTGCTTCCAATGTGAGCCAGTTTAGTACCCTAAAATAAATAAACAAGTGGTTTTTTTATATTTGTTTTTTTCTTGTTAAATTTAAATTTTTTGTCTATGAGGCCGATAAAAATCGATTTTGTTCCTGTTCCAAGTGGTATGGTAATGCCAAATTCTGGGTTTGGCCCCACGTCCGACTCACTGCCTTTTCTTATGACGTTTTATTATTAGTCTTGAGATAAATATCTGTTTTTTAATGAGTTATTCTATATTTCTCTTATGTGTCAACGGTCTTGAAGTAAATATAAGTGTAGGATTTTTATTAATGAAATAAAACTTGCAGAATGATTGAGTAATAAAGGGTTTTGATATTGCTGTGGTATATAGAAATATCTTGTTTATATGGTCTTTTCAATCTCTGCGCTTCCTCAAACAAGTGGTGAATTCTTAAAATGATTTCAAGTATTGTGGGGAAGTGGTATTAACTATCGAGAATTGGCGTGTAAGATCTTTATCATTTTTGATGATGTAATTTTGTAGTCATCAGGTGGTGGTTCTTGACGCCATCAGAGTCGACTGTCGGCTGGAGATCGTTGACTTCTCAATATTTAGCTGAAATTGGCGTTGGTCGAATCACGTGTTTTGGCTATCGTTTTTCGTCGTTGATCGCATGTGACTTGGTAAAAATGAGGCCTTCGCTTAGAGTGCGATGCATGAGTTTAATTCGCGAGGAAATCTATGTTTAGAGCGATCATCACTTGGTATAAAAAGTGGAATGACGAATTGTTGGACGTGTTAGCAGACCCATCTTTGGTGCAAACGATTGCCGATCCGCGTCGACGTAAGTTTGCGCAACAGTTAGCAGATCTCTCTGCGATCGAACGCATGCAAATACGCGAATTTAGTTTGAAGTACAAAGGCGCAACGCTGTGGACGGCAGTCGCCAAATTAACACTATTTTTTAGTGTGTGCGGATTAGGATTCCTCCTCTTTAAACCTAACCTAAATCCATGGATGATGTTAGCCATCGCCAATGTATTGGGTTGGAGTATGATCGTTTCTCTCCTAGGAGTGTGGTTTAACTATCGGCAAATTAAGTCATCACGTATTCGTATGGTCAGCAAGATTGTGATCGGCATGGTCTTGGGTGCTCTAACTGGAGCGGGATTAGACAGCCTGATTTTTGGCCACCCTCTGTTTGATCGCATGCTGTCGATTGGCCCTCTGGTGTTGAAAGTCGCTTTAGTTTGTGCCTTGGCGTTCGTGGTGATGGTCGGGCTTGTTGCGAGCTGGCGTAATCAAGCATACGAAATGATGAACGCCCAACTCGAACTCGAAGCTGAACGTGAAAAGAATGCACGTCAGCAGAGTGAAACTCAGCTGCGGATTTTGCGCGCTCAGATTGAACCCCATTTCCTGTTCAATACCTTAGGCGCAGTTCAACAGTTAGCAGAGCAGGGCGCGCCGCGGGCTGCTGAACTCACTCGCAACCTCATTGTGTTTTTGCGCTCGAGTATTAGCGAGATTCGTTCCGAGCGAGTGACTTTGCAGGATGAATTTCGTATGATTGAGGCCTACCTCAAAGTCATGCAAGTACGGATGGCGCATAGGCTCACCTTCGAATTGGACTTGCCTGAAGAATTAAAACAGATTGAGGTGCCAAGCATGATGTTATTAACGCTGGCAGAAAACGCGATTAAGCATGGGCTGGAACCTTCGATCGCAGGTGGTAAGATTGAAATTAAAGCGAGTCGCGAAGGTAGCGACGTCATTCTCGAAGTCAAAGATAATGGTGTTGGCTTGAGCGATAATCCAGGCAATGGTTTGGGCTTGCAAAATGTGCGTGATCGCCTGCACTTGATGTTTGGTGAACGCGCTAGCTTTGAGATTGCAGAAAACCTAGAAGGCGGCGTTGGCGCGGAAATACGCTTGCAAGACTTCGCAGAACCGAAAGTGAAATAAGGAACAGTATGGCCACAAAGATTTTGATTGCCGAAGATGAACCATTGATGCGTGAGCGTTTGCTCAGTCAATTAGAGAAACTATGGCCAGATGCGAGAGTCGTTCATCAAGCGGAGAACGGCAATGATGCTTGGGATAGTTTTTTGGAGTTTCAACCAGATCTCGTGTTTTTAGATATTCGCATGCCGGGCATGTCTGGCGTTGAAGTGGCGAAGAAGATCGGTACTGCCGCGCACATTATTTTCATCACAGCCTATGATCAATACGCTGTTCAGGCATTTGATGCGGGCGCGGTTGATTATTTACTGAAGCCAGTGGAAGAAGATCGTTTGAGTTTGGCAATTGATCGCGTGAAGCAAAAAATGGCAGCGCCGGTTCCTGATCTATCAGCGGTCCTCAAAGGCTTAGGTTTGTCACATTTGCAGCCGAAGACCGAAAAAATGAAATGGATCAAGGCCACCGTGGGCAAACAAATTAAGCTGATCGATATTGATGAAGTGCTGTTCTTTCAGTCGGACACCAAATACACACGTGTGGTCTTGGCCGACTATGAGGCTTTGATTCGTACTCCGCTCAAAGACTTGCTGGATAGCTTGGATGAGCAGAAGTTTTGGCAAATTCATCGCTCGACAGTCGTCAACACCAAGGCCATCGCGGCCGCGGAGCGCGTGGACGCAGAGCGTATGCAGGTCCTAATTAAAGGTCGTCACGACAAATTAATGGTGAGCCGAAATTTCACTTACTTGTTTCGTGAATAGCGATTGAGCCCTCGTTTCTTGCCAGGTAATTACTCCGAGGAAATTTTTTCAAGCCCTGAACTTGATTTATTGCAAAGCTTTTTCGTAAAACGTTTGCAAAACAAGACCTTAGAAAGGGTTTCGGGTATAATCTCGCGTTCTGTCCAAAATTTCCTCATCAAGTGCCTATTGTTGTCTCTTGTTTGAATTTTCGACGCGGCACAAGCGCTCGAAAAAAAGGTATTTGTGGATTCTTTCTCTCTTAGGTTGGTGCAAATTAATTTGGGGGGTGGGGATGTCCGATCTGGCTTCTTTGTCTACATTAGCGCGTTCTGATGCGCAACTTCCGGTTCATGTTTATTTCGATCAAGGCTTGTTAGAGCGCGAGATCAAGCAATTATTTCAAGCGGGCCCACGCTATGTTGGCCACGAATTGATGGTGCCGAATAACGGCGATTACGCAACGTTAGCGGCCGAAAACGAAGGCCGTATGTTGGTGCGTGGCGCTTCTGGTATCGAATTATTGTCGAATGTGTGTCGTCATCGTCAAGCCTTGATGTTTGGTGGCCCGGGTACGAATGGCCGTGGGAATGCTAAACAAATCGTTTGCCCTTTACATCGTTGGACTTACGATCTCAAAGGCGAATTGATTGGTGCACCTCACTTCGCTGATACACCATGCTTGAATTTGTCCCGTACACCTATCCAAAACTGGAATGGCTTGCTGTTTGAACAAAACGGTTACAACGTCATGGAAAAAATGGCGAAGTTATCGGTGACCAAAGATTTAGATTTCACGGGGTATATGCTAGACCACGTGGAAGTGCACGAGTGCGATTACAACTGGAAGACCTTCATCGAAGTGTATTTGGAAGACTACCATGTAGAGCCTTTCCATCCTGGCCTCGGTAGTTTCGTCACTTGTGATGATTTAACCTGGGAATTCGGCGAAGACTACAGCGTGCAAACGGTCGGTGTGCATAAAGCTTTGTCGAAGTCTGGTTCAGAGAAGTACAAGGCATGGCAAGAACAAGTCTTGAAGTTCCGCGGCGGCGAACCACCAAAGTACGGCGCGATCTGGCTGACTTTGTATCCGAACATCATGGTTGAATGGTACCCCCATGTTTTGGTGGTATCGACACTATGGCCTACCGCAACAGGTAAGACTAAGAACGTTGTCGAATTCTATTATCCAGAAGAGATCGTCTTGTTCGAACGTGAGTTCGTTGAAGCAGAACGTGCGGCTTACATGGAAACTTGCATCGAGG